>CAYXQU010000007.1:0-19207 GCA_964467305.1 uncultured Eubacteriales bacterium | reverse complement strand
CTTAAAACGAAAAGGAGCACGTCCATGGCGACGAACGAGACCGAAGGCGATCAGTCGGGTGGCGATGACGGCGGTGTCGGTCAGGCCCACGTCGGTAGCGGAGAACACCTCTGTGCGCAGGAGCACGTAGAAGACCGATGCCGCGATCGCGGCCGCCATACCCCAACCCGAGCCCCCCCTGACCGCCGCGATCAGCGTGGCCAGCAGCAGGAGTTGGGCAGCAACCTCGGACCATCTGAAGGGCGGGGAGAGCACTTGCAGGCTCACCGTGGCGAAGATGGTGAGCGTGGCCACGGCCAGCAAGACTCGGGTGAAGCGCAGATAATCGGCGGTCCATCGATCCGTCGATCGTGTTCTCGCGTACGCACGGCCTGCCCCCACACGACACCTCCACAAAGTGATGTCATACTCGTCAGCGCGCCCGTATCGGGAGCGCAACCTCGACCGCGACCACTAGAGAATACCTGTTATCAGCTGATGCGTTCCACCATCATGCACCGGACACACCTCACCAAATCACCCGTACAGCGCCAGCTCATCCGTAGCGCGCTGTGCCTCACGCTGGCTGCAAGCGTGTGGCTCTCCGCCTCGACTCCTGCACTCGGCGTGGTGCGAAGCGCCGACCGGGTCGCTGGCCAGCGTTACAAGGATGCGGAGATCCCCAAGGCCGCTATGCCCGATGTGGCAGCGACAGCCGGGGTCCTCGTGACCGAGGACGGTCGTGAGTTGTGGAGCCGGCGGCCGTCTGATCGTGTGAGCATGGCCAGTCTCACCAAGGTCATGACCGCAATCGTCGCCTCCGAAAAGGCCGCTCCGGACGAAATCGTCACGATCCCGGTGGAGTCCACGACCGTAGGGGAATCAACCTCGTTTCTGCGGCGTGGTGAGAAGCTGCCCATGTCAGAACTGTACGAGGCGCTGCTCGTCAAGTCCGGCAACGACGCTGCATATGCGATCGCCTCGCACGTCGCCGGCACAGAGGACGACTTCGCCGAGCTCATGAACCTGAAGGCCGCAGATCTGGGCCTTACCGACACGCGGTTCACGAACTCTCATGGGCTGGATGAGACCGGCCACCACTCGACCGCCCGTGACCTTGGCGTGATCGCCCGGTACGCGATGACGCGACCTGAGATCCGTGCGGTCACCGGCAAGAAGAAGGCCAAGATCGGATCGGGCAAGCGCGCCGAGACGTTCCAGAACACCAATCTCCTCATTGGGAACTACGATGGGGCCAACGGTATCAAGACCGGCTGGACGAGCAAGGCGGGCTACTGCGTGATCGTTTCGGCAAAGCGTGGAGATATCGAACTCTACGCCGTGGTGCTGGGATCGACCTCCGAGCTTCAGCGCTTTCGAGATGCTCGTGCGCTGCTGGATTTCGGATTCGCGCACTACCGGCCGCAGCGGATGGCGAGCGCAGGAACCGTGATAGGGGAGGCGCCTGTCGCAGACTGGGTAGACCGTACCGCACCTGCCGCGGTGTCGCAGGACACAACTATCGCCGTCTTCGATCTCTCCGGACCAATCACCAGAGAGGTCTCGGTTGCGACGGTCGATGCCCCGGTCGAGGTCGGTCAGCGGGTAGGCGTTGCCACGTTCGTGCAGAACGGTGAGGTCATAGAGAGTGTGCCCCTGGTTGCCACCAAACCCGTGCCCAAGCCTAATGTCTTCCAAAGCATCGGCGTCGCTCTGACACGTGCGTGGCGCTTCATCACCGGTTCGTGACGCGATCGATCGTGGATCTTCAGCAAGCCACTACGCCAGCGATTGGAGTCCTGAATGTCAGACACTGAACTGCTTCGTACCACGCTCTACGAAGAGCACATCGCCTTGGGCGCGCGCATGGTGCCGTTCGCCGGATACTCCATGCCGGTGCAGTACGCCGGGATCATCGAGGAGCATCACGCAGTGCGCCGGCATGTTGGCATCTTCGATGTGTGCCACATGGCCGAGTTCAGGGTATTCGGATTCGATGCCTATGACTTTTTGCAGACGATGCTGACAAACGATTTGTCGAAGATCGCTGAGCTGGGGTCGGCGCAGTACACGCTGATGCTCGATGAGTCAGGAGGGATCATCGACGACCTCATCGTCTACCACTCCGGAGATCTCGAATACCTGATCATCGCCAACGCATCCAACCGCGAGGTCGACTTCGAATGGCTGAGCTCGCACGCTCCTGAGGGTCTTGAACTCGTCGATGAGTCCGATAGGACCGCACTGATCGCCGTCCAGGGACCGGAGGCGGTCGCGGTCGTCTCGGATCTCGCCGGTTCGGACTGGCAGGTTCCGGCAAGGTTCAGCTTGGGAGAGGCCTTGCTCGACAACGCCGTTCCCGTCTTGATCGCTCGGACCGGCTACACCGGCGAGGATGGTGTCGAGATCCTGTGCAGGGCTGCAGACGCCGCTGCTGTGTGGCGGCTGCTCCTGTCGTTTCCGCAGGTGACGCCTGCGGGCCTCGGGGCGCGTGACACCCTCAGGCTTGAAATGGGGTACCACCTCTATGGCAATGACATGGATCGGGCGATCGACCCGATCAGTGCGGGCCTTGGGTGGGTGGTTCCTGTGGCCAAGGAGGGATACGTGGGTCACGCCCGCGTATCGGCGATCCGCGCACAAGGGCCTGCGAGCCGGCTGGTCCACCTGCGCGTCGAGGGCGCTATTCCTCGGCCCGGGTTCCCTGTGTTGCACGAGGGCATCGAGGTGGGTAAGGTAGCGAGCGGTACCTTCTCGCCCACGTTGGAGACAGGCATCGCGACGGCGTACGTTCCGGCCCACCTTGCCGTGCCGGACACCGTCCTCCAGATCGTGATTCGCAAGAAGACCGTCGATGCGACCGTTGTGAAGGCTCCGTTCGTCCACGAGACGTCTTTGAGCCGTTAGTCGAGGCGCTGGTGCGCTTTGAGGAAGGAGCGTCACGAAACATGGGACACCCCACCGATCGCGTGTACTCGAAGGAGCATGAGTGGGTGGTCGTCGACGGCGACGTCGCCACCATCGGGATCACTCACTTCGCCCAAGACCAGCTTGGCGAGGTCGTCTACGTCGATCTGCCTTCCGCGGGCGACGGTGTCGTCGCGGGTGAGACGTTCGGAGAGATCGAATCGGTCAAGTCCGTCTCGGAGCTCTATGCGCCCGTATCCGGCGAGATCATCGAGGTCAACGAGTCGCTCGACGACACGCCCGAGACGGTGAACGCTGATGCACACGGTGACGGCTGGATGGTCAAGGTGCGGCTCGCCGACGCCGCACAGGTCGACGATCTTCTCAGCGCCGAGGACTACGACGCCTTCCTCGCTGAGTCCTAAGCCTCGCGATGCGCTACATCCCCATCACGTGTGAACAGCGCGAGCACATGCTGCGCGCTGTTGGCGCAGAAGACGTCTCAGAGCTGTTCTCGGACGTTCCTGAGTCAATCCGCCTCAAGGAAGACCTGGCCCTGCCTCAGGGCCTCACCGAGATGGAGCTCGCGGCCCATCTGCGTCAGCTTGCGCAGAAGAACTCGCCCGCTTCTGAGCGGATCTCTTTTGCGGGAGCCGGCTACTACGACCACTACATCCCCAGTGTGGTCGACCACGTCCTGCGTCGCCCTGAGTTCTTCACCGCGTACACCCCGTACCAGCCCGAGATCAGCCAGGGGACGTTGCAGGCGATCTACGAGTACCAGTCGATGATCTGCGCGCTCACCGGCATGGAGGTCGCCAACGCCAGCATGTATGACGGCGCGACGGCGTTTGTCGAAGCTGCCCTTATGGCGTGCCGCGTCACACGCCGCAACCGTGTGATCGTGGCGGGGATAGTCCACCCTGAGTGGATCCACGTCTTGGAGACCTACGCGGCCTCCGGGCTGTTCGAGATCGTCGAGTGCGACCCCGATGCGCGTGCTGATGCCGCACAGATCGAGCCGTTGCTCGACGATTCGATCGCTGCGGTGTTGGTCACGTCGCCCAACTTCGTGGGCGTGCTCGAGGACCTGGCCGGGCTTGCAGACATCGCACATTCGCACGGCGCCTTGCTGGTCGTTGGAACCAACCCCGTCCTTCTGGGCGTGATGGAGCCACCTTCAGCCTTCGGCGCGGACATCGTTGTGGGCGAGGGTCAGCCGCTGGGTGGACCGCTTTCGTTCGGTGGCCCGGGACTTGGCTTCTTCGCATGCCGCAACCAACACATACGCCAGATGCCAGGGCGCCTCGTTGGCAGGACCACAGACACCGACGGCGCCACGGCATACGTACTCACGCTTTCCACGCGTGAGCAGCATATCCGGCGCGAGAAAGCCACGAGCAACATCTGCAGTAACCACGCCCTCAACGCTTTGGCCGCCGGCGTGTACCTGAGTGCCGTTGGCCAGCAGGGTCTTGCGGGCGTCGCCCGTACCTGTGTGGCACGTGCACACTACCTGAGAGATCGCCTCATCGAGACCGGACGGTTCAGCGCCGTGTGGGACCACGCATTCGGCTACGAGTTCGCCTTGGCCTACGAGGGTGACTCCCAAAGCTACTTCTCGGCGTTGTTCGAGCGCGGTTTCGTTCCCGGTGTCATCCTCGAGACCGCCGATGGTGAGCCCGATCTGGTCCTTTTCGCGGTGACCGAGAAGCGCACTCGCGAGCAGATCGATGCGTTCGTGGAGGCGGTGAAGTCGTTATGAGCCAGTCCTCTGCTGCACACGGCAGCATCGTCGCCCGCGGTCCTCGCGCGCTGATCTTCGAGCTTGGTGCCCCTGAGTCCTCGTGCGTTCTTGCACCCGAACTCGATGTTCCCGATGTGGATCTGAGTGAGGTGCTCGGTGACGCCCGCCGCGTGACCCCGCCGGCACTGCCGCATGTGACCGAGCTCGAGATCATGCGGCACTACAGCCATCTGGCCGAGATGAACTTCGGTGTAGACAGCGGCATGTATCCGCTGGGCTCCTGCACCATGAAGTACAACCCCCGAATCAACGAAGACGTGTGCCGGCTCGAAGGCTTCGCGGGTCTGCACCCGTATCAGCCGCTTGAGAGTGCTCAGGGAGCTCTTGAGCTCCTAGTGGGGCTGCAAGAGGCACTCGCTGAGATCTCGGGGCTTGTCGGTGTGACTTTGCAGCCAGCCGCGGGCGCTCATGGCGAGCTCACGGCACTGATGTGTTTTCGGGCAGCTCACGAGCACGCCGGTGATGTGCGCAAGAAGGTAATCATCCCTGACACCGCCCATGGAACGAATCCGGCGACGGTGACGATGTGTGGCTACGAGACCGTCACCATCCCCAGCGATGAGCGTGGGCTTGTAGACCTCGACGCCTTGAAGGGCGTGCTGGACTCCGACGTCGCAGCGCTGATGCTCACCAATCCCAACACTCTCGGGCTGTTCGATCCGCAGATCCTGGAGATCACCGAGGCGGTGCACAACGTTGGCGCCTACGTCTACTGCGACGGCGCGAACATGAACGCCATCCTTGGAATAGCGCGACCCGGTGACATGGGCTTCGACGCGCTGCACATCAACTTGCACAAGACCTTCTCCACCCCCCACGGAGGGGGAGGACCGGGTGCGGGTCCTGTCTGCGTGAACCCCCATCTCGCCCAGTTCCTGCCAGGACCCATCGCACGCCGCACACCGCAGGGTGTCGTGCTCGCGTGGCCGGAGAACTCGATCGGTCGGGTGCGTTCCTACTACGGGAACTTCGCGGTGCTCGTGCGTGCATACGCCTACATAAGAGCGTTGGGACCGTCGGGGCTCAGAGAAGTAGCTGAGCAGGCTGTTCTCTCGGCGAACTACCTCAAGTCGAGACTCGCTGGCCACTACGAGATTCCGTACGACCGAACCTGCATGCACGAGTTCGTGTTGTCGGGCGCCCCGCAGCGCCGGGCCAACGGTGTGCGCACGCTCGACATCGCCAAGCGGCTGCTGGACTACGGGTACCACCCGCCCACGGTCTACTTCCCGCTGCTGGTCGAAGAGGCCATCATGATAGAGCCCACGGAGACCGAACCACTGCGCGAACTCGACGCCTTCGCAGATGCCATGATCGCCATCGCGAAGGAGGCCGCAAGCGAACCCGATCTGGTGAAGGGCGCGCCCTACAGTACCTGCGTCAGACGGCTTGACGAGGCGGGCGCTGCACGAAATCCGGATGTTCGCTGGTCTCCCGCACCGATCGACTGACCTATGTCGGACAGGTGGCGACTGCTGCTTCACGGCCCGGTGGATGGTGCTCTCAACATGGCCATCGACCGGGCCGTTCAGCACGCGCACGCACACGGGTCCGCGCCTCCCACACTCAGGCTGTACGGCTGGTCGAGGCCCACGGTGACCCTTGGCCGCTTCCAAGACGTAGCGGGAGTCGACCTCGGCTACTGCGCGTCTCACGGGATCGATGTCGTGCGTCGCTATACCGGCGGCCGGGGAGTCCTCCACGACGACGAAGTGACCTACTGCGTCGTCGCGGGCGTGAGTGATGGCATGCCTCGGGGCGTCGCCGCGTCCTACGCGCATCTGTGCACCGCCCTCGTGGCGGCCTTTGATGCGCTGGGGGTCGCGGCATCGGTCACCCGCTCCGATGAGCGACCGCACTCAGGCGGAGCGTGCTACCTTCAGACGACGCGGGCAGATGTCGCCCTTGGCACGGCCAAACTCGCCGGCTCTGCGCAGGTTTGGATGCAAGATACGGTCATGCAGCATGGCTCATTCGTACGCACACGAGACCACGGTCGCGAGGCCGCGCTGTTTCGACTCGACGTCGAGCAGACACGCAAGCTATCGGCGACCGCCACCCTCGAAAGCGCACTTGGGAGTCCTCCGGATACCGCTGCGATCACAGGCGCCGTGCGTGCCGGGTTCGAGGAGGCGCTCGGCATCGATCTGCAGGAGGGCTCGCTGAATCTGGCCGAGCTCGCACACCTATCGGAACTTCTCGGCACGTCAGGTATGCGTTCGCTGAAGGGCGGACCTGAACTTGAAGTCAAGGTAGAGGCCGATTCACAGCGATAGTGCGGTACAATCACGGGGAAGCGAGGCGAGGGAGGAATCCACATGTCCGATCATGAGCATCTCGACGAAGAGTCTGCCCTTCTCGACCTGGAGTCCAAGTCCAACGAGGAGCTGCGCGCCCTCGTCGACGAACTCTCGGCTGAAGAACAGCGCGTCTCGTATCGCAGGCGTGTCCTGCACGGCAAGATCGACATCTTGCGATCAGAACTGGTCAGGCGCCTCAAGACGGCACACGACGCCGGCGAGGATGTCATCGGCGCGAACGATGTCGAGCGCCTCATCGACATTCTGGCCAAGGACCTGCGCGGCGTTTCGCGCTACGACGTCACCGCCACCGACGACGACATCTGATCACGTCCACAACCGTTGCGTACCAGGAGGATCTACGTGAGCACTGTCAACGACCGCATCGCCAAGTTCTTCGAGGAAATGTCGACTGACGCTCTCGAAGAGCGTGTGATCGAGTATGTGGTGCGTGAGGTGCATAAGGGACGTCGACTCACCGAGGTGATAGATGACCCCTATGTCCGCAATCGTCTCAACGACTCCAAGCGCGAAGAGATCCTCGAGAACACCGAGATCGTCGACGCGATCGAGAGAGAGATCCGCGAGTCGTTTCAGCGCCCCGAGCTTGGCTTCTGATCGCTTCTGAACGGTTGTTTCCTGACGCCGCAGCGAATGACGTGGGGTGATGGTGTGGCGGAATGCAGAGTGTGCGGAGCCGACATCGAGCACGACGGTGCGGTGTGCGACGTGTGCGGCAGGGCGGCGACCGGGGCTACGGCGTCGTTCGAGCCAGTCGGTGCTTCTTCGGCTGCAGCAGGTGACGCCGTCACCCCATCTGCCTCAGCGCCCTGTCTGATAGTCCGCAAAGGTCCGACGCCGGGCGAGCAGTTCTTCTTGGACACCCCTACCATCACCGTCGGGCGAGACCCTGAGTGCGACATCTTCCTCAACGACATGACTGTGTCGCGTACCCACGCTGTCCTGACGATCGTCGATGGTGTGGTCACCGTCCGTGACGCAGGCTCGCTCAACGGTACCTACGTCAACGGCGTCTGCGTCGATTCGGCCGAACTGTGCAGCGGTGACCTGTTGCAGATCGGCACCTTCCAGATGTCGTTTCTCAGCGGGACCGGTGGGGCCCGATGAGCTCTCGCGACTATCTCACCATCGGTGAAGTCGTCCAGCGCCTGGAGCCTGCCTATCCTGATCTCTCGATCTCGAAGGTCCGCTTCCTCGAGGAGGAGGGCTTGATCGCTCCCGAGCGCACGCCGGGCGGCTATCGCAAGTTCGCTACCTCTGATGTGGCACGCATCGAGATGATTCTCCGGCTTCAGCGCGATCACTTCTTCCCGCTGGCGGTCATCCGAGAGAAGCTGGCCGATGTGGACCGTGGAAGGATCCCCGCCGAGCTTCAGAAGGGACCGGCAGCGATCGCGGAGCCGCTGCCCATCGCAGACGCGGAGTCCGGATTATTGCGCGTCGAGGACGCTCCCCAAGCGCTGGGAATCCCCGTGAGCTTCATCGATGAGCTGGCCGAGTTCGGGATCGTCACCCTCGCTGCCGGTGAGCACGGCAGAGAGATCGACCGGGCCGATGTCGCGGCGCTCCATGCCGCATGGGACCTGCGCAAGTTCGGTGTGGAACCGCGACACCTGCGCATGTACGAGACGTTCGCCGAACGCGAGGCGACGCTGTTCACTCAGATTCTGATGCCTGCTTTCAAGCACAAGACCGCCGAGTCACGACAGAAGCTCACCGAGACACTCGTTCAGCTTGGCGACCTCACCGATGAGCTGAAGGGCAGGCTGCTCCGGCGTGCTTTGGGAAAGGCCTTCGAGGATCTGTCGTAGCCTTGATGACATCAGACGTCGAAATCCCTCGCCCCGATCCCACCTCGGTGCATCCACCGCTCGATCAGATCGATTTCGCCCATCCCAGCGAGCGCATCGCCGCTGAGATCCTCGACTATTATCACGTGAAGTGGCTCTATGAACCCACACGCTTCCCAATCGAGTGGGATGGAGACGGCAACGTGATCGCGTACTTCACTCCCGACTTCTACCTGGTGGAGTTCGACCTCTACATCGAGCTGACAACCATGAGCCAGAAGCTCGTCACCAAGAAGAACCGCAAGGTCAGAAGGGTTCAGGAACTCTATCCTGAGGTCAACATCCGCATCTTCTACCAGAAGGACTTCAAAGCGCTTCTCGCGCGATTCGGCATAGGGTCGATCCCGCGTAGTCGCGCGGATGGTGGGGGCGTGGAGGCTTCCGGCGCATTCAATTCGACGACAGACGGGCCGAAACCGTGACGCAACACCCGCTTCCGGGCATCGCTTCGCATGTCGTACTCACAGAGGAACAGATCGCAGTGCGCGTCTCGGAACTCGGTAGACAACTCTGTGCGGACCTTGCTGGGCCCATCACGCTGGTCACCGTCCTCAAGGGAGGTCTGTTCTTCCTCGTGGACCTTGCCCGATGCATGGATGCCGACGTCAAGGTCGATTTCCTCTCGGTGGTTGCCTATGGCCCTGGTTCGCCCGGTAGCGTCCGGGTAACCAAAGACCTGGATCATGACGTGCAGGACTCGACGGTGGTACTTGTCGAGGATGTCGTGGACACGGGCCTGACCGTGAACTACATCATGAGACTTCTGTCCCAACACTCACCCAGACGTCTGGTGTTGTGCACTCTTCTCGACAAGCCCGCCCGCAGGATCGCCCGTGTCGATATCGACTACACCGGGTTCGTGGTCCACGACGACTTCCTTGTGGGATACGGGCTCGATGTTGGTGGACGCTACCGCAATCTTCCCTACATAGCTGCAGTGAGGCCGGAGGTGTTACTGGACCAGTTGAGCTGAAGACGTGGAGGTTGCCCACGTCACGCGGTACCCTGTCTCAAGACATTCGCACTCAAGGAGGAGTCCTGTGAATCTCGACGCATACATCCGCGACATCCCCGACTGGCCCAAAGAGGGCATCATCTTCAAGGACATCACGCCGCTGCTCGCAAGCCCTCAAGGCTTCCACACGGCCATCGACACCCTCGCAGAGCGGTTCGCGAACACGGGTGTGACCAAGGTGATGGGCGCCGAGGCGCGCGGGTTCATCTTCGGTGGTGCTCTTGCTTACACGCTGGGGGCCGGCTTCGTGCCCGCCCGCAAGCCGGGCAAGCTACCGTGGAACACCTCATCGGTAACGTACGATCTCGAGTACGGCACGGACTCACTTGAGGTCCACGCCGACGCTATTGGCGAGGGCGACATCGTCTTGATCGTTGACGACGTGCTCGCGACCGGAGGCACCGCGGCCGCCAAGGCGTCGCTTGTGACCCAGACCGGTGCGCAGCTCGCGGGCTTCGCCTTCCTGATCGAGCTCGACTTCCTTGAGGGGCGCGCGAAGCTCCCAAAGAACTCGGAGATCGTCTCGCTGATCCACGTGGTCTGAGACGCGACACGGAGGCGTCGTAGTGGCGCCTCCGTGCTATCATCTTCTCGTAGCCAGTCTCTCAACTGTCGGCGCCCACACTCAGTCGCAGCCCGTGATTCGTAGCCGGAGGTGGAAGTGGAGCTGACTTTCCACAGGCGCATCTCAGCTCTCATCGTCATCGCGTGTCTCGCGCTGTCTGCGATGGGACCCACGCTGGCCTTCGCGGCCCCCACTCCCAAGCAGCGCATCGAGGCCACCCGCGAGAAGGCCGAGAAGGCCGCTCAGCGTCTCGACGAACTCGCTGACGATCTTGAGGAGCGCAACGAGGAGTACCTCGAGATCGAGGACGAGCTCGATCAGACAAGGCGCCGCATCTCAGATACCGAGCGTGAGCTCGATCAGGCGATTAGCGATCTCGATGCCGCAGAGCTGCGACTCAACGACAGAGCCAGCGCGATATACCGCGGGGGCAGCCTCAACATCCTCGACGTGCTTGTAGGGGTCACCGATTTCCAGGATCTGGTCGCCCGGCTCGACCTCATGCGTAGGGTGAGCTTCAGTGACGCGGTCGTAGTACGTGACGTGAAGTCCGCTCGGGAGCGCATCACCGAGGCGAAGACCGCCTTGGAGACCCGCCGTGCCGAGCAGACCGTGTTGCGCGACCGGGCGGCAGCCAAACGTTCCGAGGTGAAGTCCGCGCTCTCGGCGCAGAAGCGCTATCTCGCCGAAATCAACTCCGATCTCAAGAAGCTCATCAAGGAGGAGCGGGAGCGTCAGGAACGACTTGCGCGGGAAAGGGCCGCCGAGGCCGCCCGTATCGCCGCTCAGAAGGCGGCCCAGTCCGGTAGGGATTTCGACCCGGGTGCTCTGGGCGAGCCGCACAAGGGTGCGGTTACCGTTGCTCGGACATTTGTGGGCAAGACTCCGTATGTCTGGGGCGGCACCTCACCGTCGGGATTCGACTGCTCCGGGCTGGTGCAGTACTGCTATCGCCAGGTTGGCATCTCCATACCGCGCACCAGTCGCCAGCAGTTCCGTTTCGGCTCGTTCATCCCAGCCAACCGCCTCGATCTGCTTGAACCCGGCGACCTCGTCTTCTTCGGTCGTGGTGGTGATCCGGGCCGCGTTCACCACGTGGGCATGTACATCGGCGGAGGAGACATGATCCATGCACCTCAGACGGGGATGCTCGTGTCGGTCAGCTCTTTGCACGGCAGGATCGCCGCAAGGGGAGACTACGTGGGCGCGACCCGGCCCTGAACCCCGTCGGCCTCGTGTCTGGATCGAGGGTGACCGAGGTCGCCCTGTGGTATCCTACGCGCTACCTTGGCATGTGCTTCACGCTGGGGAATCTGAGCGGTGCCACGGACCATCGCGAGACTAGGGGAGTGCGTGAGCCGAATCCTGCTGTCGGGCAACGAAGCTGTGGCTCAGGGCGCCTGGGAAGCAGGCGCTGAGGTGGGTGTGGGGTACCCCGGTACGCCGTCCACCGAGACGATGCAGCGCTTCTCCCAACTGCCTGATGTCTACGCCGAGTGGGCCCCCAACGAGAAGGTCGCCCTCGAAGTGGCCGCCGGAGTATCGTTTGCCGGCAAGCGCGTGCTTGTCACCACCAAGCACGTGGGACTGAATGTCGCCGCTGACCCGCTCTTCACCTTGTCCTACACCGGGGTCCGCGGCGGCCTCGTGATCCTCGTCGCCGACGATCCCGGAATGCACAGCTCTCAAAACGAGCAGGATTCCCACAACTACGCTGCCTTCGCGCGAGTTCCCATGCTCGATCCTTGCGACTCGCAAGAAGCCAAGGACTTCGCCACAGCGGCGTTCGAGCTCTCGGAACGGTTCGACACACCGGTTCTCGTTCGTTCCACGGTCAGGGTCTCGCACGCGAAGTCCCCCGTGCAGACCGGACCCCGCACCGTCGCCGCTCAACCGGGGCCCTACGAGACCAAGCCCGCGAAGTGGGTGATGATGCCGGCGATGGCCAGGGCGCGCAGGAAGATCGTCGATGAGCGCACGGCCGCACTCACCGAGTTTGCCGCCACAACCCCTCTCAACCGCCTTGAGATGCGCGACTCTACGGTCGGTGTGGTGTGCGCGGGCGTGGTCTACGAGTACGTCCGTGAAGCCTTGCCTGAGGCTTCGACCCTCAAGCTCGGGTTGACGTTCCCTCTGTCCTCCAAGTTGATCGCGGATTTCGCCGCGCAGGTCGACACGCTGCATGTCATCGAGGAGGCAGACGCGTATCTGGGCCGCTCCATCCGCGCGATGGGGATCGATGTTGCACCCCTCGACCTTCCGGCAGACGGAGAGCTCTCACCCGGGCTGATCCGGCTCGCCATGGGGCACGAGCCACCCGAGACCCGTGAGGCGGACGAGGCGCTGCCTCCTCGGCCCCCCTTGATGTGTCCGGGTTGCCCCCACCGGCCGGTGTTCGATGCGTTCCGCAAGATGCGCGCGGTTGTGACCGGCGACATCGGATGCTACACCCTTGGTGCGTTGCGGCCGCTTGCCGCGATGGACTCCTGCGTGTGCATGGGTGCCTCCGTGGGCATGGCCCACGGAGCTGTGCTTGCGGGCGGGTTCGGGGATCGTCCCATCATCGGGGTCATAGGCGACTCCACCTTCGCGCATTCCGGGCTCTCCGGGCTTATCAACACGGTCTACAACGGCGGCACCGGCACGATCGCCATCCTCGACAACCGCATCACTGCGATGACCGGCCATCAGGGCAACCCCGTCAACGGCATCACCCTGCAGGGCAGGGAAGGGCACGAGCTCGATCTTCCGGGGCTGTGCAAGGCTATCGGCGTGAAGCGCGTGCGTGTTGTCGACCCCCACGATCTTGCGGCGGTGTCAGCCGCGCTTGCCGAGGAGACCGCGATCACCGACGAGCTCTCGGTGATCATCTTCCAAGCGCCCTGTGCGCTCTTGGTCCGAGACAAAGGTGACCCCTACGCAGTCGATGAGGAAGCCTGCACCAAGTGCGGCCTGTGTGTGAAGCTGGGATGTCCGGCCATAGGACGCGACGAGCTCACTCGTGTCGCCTACATCGACACCAGCATCTGCGTGGGCTGCGGCCAGTGCGTGCAGGTGTGCAAGTACGACGCGATCGTGCACACAGGCCCGGCGTGCGACCTTGGGGAGCCCTAGATGACCGCCACTACTGTCATGCTGTGCGGCGTTGGCGGCCAGGGCACGATCCTCGCCGCTGATCTGCTCGCCAAAGTCGCCACCGCCGCAGGCCACGACGTGAAACTGTCAGAGGTCCACGGGATGGCCCAACGTGGCGGAAGTGTGGATACCGTGGTGCGCTTCGGTGATGAGGTCCTGGCGCCGGTGACCGACCCGGGTATGGTCGACCATCTGGTCGCCTTCGAGATGATCGAGGCGATGCGGCGCGTGCACTTCGTCAGGCCCGGCGGTCGACTTCTCGTCAATCCCCGGTCGATACAGCCGCTGCCGGTACTCACCGGCGACGTGCCGGTCCCTCACGGGCTCATGGCGCTCCTCGAAGAAGAGGGTGCCGTCCTCGTCGATGCCGACGTTCTGGCGTGCAAGGCCGGTAGCCCGAAGTCTGCCAACGTGGTCCTGATGGGCGCCCTTGCGTGGGGGCTGCCTTTCGACGACGCGCTGTGGAAAGAGGTCATCTCCGCGCGTGTCCCTGGTCATACGGTCGAGGCGAACCTGCTCGCCTACGACTTGGGCCGTCAAGCGTGTCAGAAGGGGGAGTGCGGACTGTGAACGTCAGACAACTGAGTGTGTTCATCGAGAACAAGGCCGGTCGCGTTTCCGAGATAACCGACGTTCTCGGCCGAAACGACATCAACATCAGGGGGTTCTCGGTGTCCGACACCGCGGACTTCGGAATAGTGCGCCTGATCGTCGACGACCCCGAAAGAGGCGCTGCGGTCCTCCAAGATGCCGGATTCACCGTCAAGACCTCCGATGTCTTGTGTATCGACCTACCCGACCTTCCCGGCGGCCTCGCCGGCGTCCTCAAGGTCGTGTCTGGGGCGGGTGTCAACATCGAGTACGTCTACAGTCTCATCTCCACCTACGTGGTGATCAACGTCGCCGACATCGATCGCGCTGTCTCTTTGCTTGAGAACCAGCCGGTCGTGCTCATCTCGCAGGAGCAGATCGCACGCAGCTAGGGCTCTGAGTCGGGGCTGCGTGCACGACCAAGGAGGTAGGTACGATGCGCGGACGTTTGCTCAGGCTGTCGATTGCCGTACTTGAGGCAGCGATGGCCACAGCTCTGGCGGTGATACTGGTAGGCTGTACGGCCACCCAGGAACCCGCCACGGGTACCGACACCGGCGCGAACGCCGGTGAGCCGATCAAGATCGGCGCGATCGTCTCACTCACCGGGACCTATGCCGGCCTCGGCGACCCGGAGAAGAAGACGATCGAGATGGAAGTCGCACGAATCAACGAGGCCGGCGGAGTCAACGGACGCGAAGTCCAGGTCATCTTCGAAGATGACGCTACCGATGAGGCCAAGGCAGTCGCCGCGGCCAGCAAACTCATCGAGCAAGACGGCGTGATCGCCATCATCGGCGCCACCGGTTCTGGCCAGTCCATGGCCATCCGCGGTGACATCCAGCGCGCCGGCATCCCTCAGGTTTCGATGGCCGGAGCCACGGTCATCACCAAGCAGTTCGATCCGCTCGTCTTCCAGACACCCTGGTCGAACACGATCGTCGCGCCCTACACTCTCGAGGCTGTCAAGGCCGCCGGCATCACCAAGATCGGGCTCATCACCGACAGCGGTGGTTTCGGCAAGGACGGTCGCGAGGTCGTACTCGAGGAGGCCAAGAAGGCCGGCATCGAGGTGGTCAGCGATCAGACGTTCAACCCCGACGACGCGGACATGAGCGCCCAGCTCACCAAGATCAAGGGATCGGGTGCCGAGGCAGTCGTCATGTGGACTGCCGGCAAAGAGGCTGCGACCATCGTCAAGAACGCCTCTGAGCTTGGACTGGGCATTCCCATATTCGGCAGCCACGGCAACGCTCGCAAAGAGTTCCCCGAAGGAGCCGGAGAGGCCGCCAACGGTGTCAGGTTTGCGGCAGGCAAGGTGCTCGTGCCCGAGGCGTACGGCGAAGGGACCGAAGGCTACAAGGTAGCGACCGACTTCATCGATCGCTACACCGCAGAGTTCGGTGATGCACCCAGCACCTTCGCTGGACACGCGTACGATGCGCTGTATCTGATCGTCGAGGCAGCTCGCCGAGTCGAGGGCGACCTCACTCCTGCAGCGCTCCGCGATGAGATCGAGAAGACCGCCGGCTTCGTGGGTATCGGCGGTACCTTCACGTTCTCGCCAACCGACCACAACGGCTTGACCGCCTCGGATCTCACGCTCTACGAGATCTCTGACGGCGGATGGAAGGTTGTCGAATAGAATCGTCTCCGTGGCCACGTGCCCGACGGTGCGGGTGGCACCGTCGGCCTGGCCCGTACTAGGGGGATACATGCTGCGATCGAAAACCATAGCCGCGGCCACCGTGCTGTGCCTCATGCTCCTCTCCGCAGGATGCTCGGGTACTGACACGAAGGCCCCGGAAGAACCTTCGGCAGAGCCGATCCGGATAGGTGCGGTACTGTCGCTCACGGGAACATACGCGGGGCTTGGTGGTCCCGAGAAGAACGCTATAGAGCTCGAAGTGGACCGAATCAACGAAGCTGGCGGTATCGATGGCCGCCTGGTCGAGGTCATCATCGAAGACGATGCCACCGATGAAGCCAAGGCGGTGGCCGCGGCCACGAAGCTGATCGAGCAAGACGGCGTCGTGGCGATCATAGGCGCGACCGGTACCGGACAGTCGATGGCCATCCGCGGCGACATCCAGCGTGCGGGCATCCCGCAGGTGTCCATGGCTGGTGGTACGGTGATCACCAAGGAGTTCGATCCGCTGGTCTTCCAGACACCTTGGTCCAACACGATCGTCGTGCCGTACGTCCTCAACGCCGTCAAACAGGCGGGGCATACCAAGATCGCCGTGCTCAGCGACACCGGCGGCTACGGCAAGGACGGCAAGCCGATCATCGAGGCCGAGGCGGCGGCAGCCGGGCTCGAGATCGTCACCAACGAGACGTTCAACCCTGACGACACCGACATGACCACACAGCTCACCAAGGTCAGGTCCTCAGGTGCCCAGGCCCTCGTCTTGTGGACTGCGGGTAAGGAAGCCGCGACCATCATGAAGAACGCCGAGGGGTTGGGGATGACCTCCGGTTCAGAGGCGGTCGCCTTCTTCGGTGGCTCGGGGCAGGCTCGGCTGGAGTTCGCCTCAGGCGCCGGCGAGGCATCGAACGGCTTCACGTTCGGTACCGGCAGAAGCCTCGTGCCTGAGAACTGGGGCCAAGACACCGAGCAGTACCGCACCGTGACTGACTTCGCACAGCGTTACGAGGCGCGGTTCTCAGAGGCTCCCGACATCTTCGCGGGTCATGCATTTGACGCGATGGCCATCGTCGAATCGGGGCTACGTAGTGCGGGGCCTGACGCCACAGGTGCTGAGCTCAGGGACGCGATCGAGTCGATTGACGGTCTGGTCGGTTTCGGGGGCGTCTTCACGTTCACTCCAACAGATCACAACGGCTTGACCGCTGAAGACCTTGCCCTCTACCGCTTCTCTGACGGGAAGTGGGAGACCGCTCAATGATGGATCTGACGCTGCTCGGCGGTGCCTGACGCCGTGGCCGATCTCCTGCAGTTCCTCATAGCCGGACTCAAGAGCGGGGCGATCTACGCGCTGATCGCCCTAGGTTTCACTATGGTCTATGCCGCCACTGGTGCGATCAACTTCGCCCAAGGTGAGTTCTTCATGCTGGGCGGTTTGCTCGGTGTGTGGTTCGTCAGCTTGGGCCTCGCGCTGCCGTTCGCGATCGTCGCGGCAGTCGTTGGCGTGGCGATCGTAGGCGCGATGTTCGAGCTTCTCGCCGTGCGCCCCATCGCCGACGGCGACCCGCTGCGCATCATCATGGTCACGATTGGTGGCTCGGTGGTGTTGCGTCAGCTCGCCTTGCACCTGTTCGGTCCCGACGAGCTTCCGCTGCCGCCCTTCACGCCCGGACCGTCGAGCAAGGTGCTCGGTGCCGCCATCGAGCGGCAGACGGTCTGGATATGGGCGCTCACCGCGGTCTCGGTGGGGCTCCTTGCCTGGGTCTATCGGCGTACGCAGTTCGGAAAGGCGATGCGGGCGACATCTATCACCCGCGACGCGGCACGATTGGTGGGTATCGACACGCGCTTCATGGTCACGGCCTCGTTCGCGCTCGCCGCGGCGCTGGGAGCGATTGGCGGGCTCGTGGTCGCCCCGCTCACTCAGACCGCGTTTGACGTGGGGGCCGCGATAGGTGTGAAGGGATTCGCCGCTGCGATCCTGGGTGGACTGGGCAATCCGATCGCTGCGGTTGGCGGCGGGTTGATCCTGGGACTGCTCGAGAGCCTGACAGCCGGATACCTGAACCCGCTGTACAAAGACGCGGTAGCGCTCGTGGTCCTTCTTGCCGTGCTCTTCATCCGCCCCCACGGGCTACTTGGCGGGAAGGGGCGTGAGAAGGTATGAGGAGTGCATCTGCCCTCACGCGCTTGTCCGTGATCATCGCCACCGCTGCGGTTCTGACCCTGCCGCTGTGGATGACTGACCGCTTCTTGCTCAAGGTGTTCACGTTCGTGGGGCTCAACGCGCTTGTCGTGGTGGGCATGACTCTGCTGTTCGGCTTCGCGGGTCAGGTCTCGTTGGGGCATGCGGGCTTCGTTGGCCTGGGCGCCTACACGTGCGCCGTCCTGGTGGTGAAAGTGGGGCTTCCGTGGCCGGTGGCGTTGATCGCCGCGGGGCTTGTCGCGGGAGTTGGCGGTCTGCTGCTGGCGCTGCCCAGCCTGCGTCTGAAGGGGCACTACCTTGCCATGGCCACTCTGGGCTTCGGCGAACTCATGACGCTGCTGTTCACCGAGGCCGAACCGCTGACCGGTGGAGTCAACGGCTTCACGGGAATCCCGTTCCCCTCGATCGGGGCGTTCGTCATCCGTGAGCCACAGATGCTGTTCTGGCTGGTTTGGGGGGTCGTGGGAGTCGCCATGATCTTCTCGGCCAACGTGACCTCGCTGCGCCCCGGACGGGCGATGCGGGCCATCCACGGCACCGAACTGGGAGCTCAGGCGGCCGGTGTCGATGTCGTGGGGACGAAAGTGCGCGTCTTCGTCATCAGCGCGATCATGGCCGGGGTCTCAGGAGCGCTCTACTCCAGTGTGGTGGGGTTCGTCTCGCCAAGCATCTTCACCGTGCATGCCTCGGTGACGTTCCTGGCGATGGCGGTCATCGGCGGATCCGGCTCGCTTGCCGGCCCGTTGCTCGCCACGATCGCCCTGACGCTGCTGCAGTACCTCGATGCGCTGATCCCGGGGCTGCCCAGAGAAGCTGCAGCCCTCGTCCAGGAGTATCAGGCCGATGTCTACGGAGTCGCGATCATCCTGGTGATTCTGTTCGCTCCCGGCGGGTTGGCCGGGCTGTGGAGGAGACGCACCGTCTCCGGAGGTGAGCAGCGATGACGTTGCTGTCCGCCAAAGGGATCACCCGCAGGTTCGGTGGCTTGACCGCTGTCGATGAGGTCTCGTTCGACGTGCATGAGGGCACGATCAAGGCCCTCATCGGGCCCAATGGAGCGGGCAAATCGACCCTGTTCAACGCGCTCACCGGTTTCGACCGTCCCGATGCGGGCTCCGTGTTGTTCTCCTCGAAAGAGATGATCGGTCTGTCGCCGCGCGCTGTCGTGAAGGCGGGTCTGGCC
>CAYXQU010000006.1:0-20202 GCA_964467305.1 uncultured Eubacteriales bacterium | reverse complement strand
ACATGAGTGGTGGCACCTTCGGGGCCATCACCATCAACGGCGCCGGCAGCGTCAACGGCGATGCCGATGCGACCGCGGTGCGCATCAACGGCGCGGGCACCATCAACGGCAAGCTGGTCGCGCAGTCGATCACCGTCAACGGCACCGGTACCTTCAACGGGTCGGTACAGGCTGGCGAGATGACCGTCAACGGCGACGCCAGCATCCGCGACGGGGCGGGCGTGGGCCGCCTGACCATCAAGGGCAACGCCAGCGTGGGCGGCGGGCTGGCCGCAAACGAGCTCGACGTGCGCGGCTTCCTGCGCGCCGGTGGTGACTGCGCGGCCGAGTCGTTCTCGGCAGAGGGCGGTTTCACCATTGGCGGGCTGCTCAACGCCGGCACCATCGACATCAAGGTGTTCGGGCCGTGCAGCGCGCGCGAGATAGGCGGCGAGAGGATCGTGATCCGCGCTCCGCAGGGGCTGCAGAGCATCACGCAGATCTTCACCTTCTGGACCGAGAAGCGCCTCGAGGCTCAGACCATCGAAGGCGACGAGGTCACGCTCGAGGCCGTCACCGCCAAGACGGTGCGCGGCGCCAACGTGACCATTGGCCCTGAGTGCCGCATCGAGCTTGTCGAGTACACGGGTGGCTACACGGTCGATCCGGGTGCATCGGTGGGCGAGGCGCGCAAGGTCGACGCCGCCGGGTAGCAGGCAAGAGGGTCTGGGCGGCGCAGGGCCAGGGAATGCACTCCCCATGGCTCGCGACTGCGACACCCCGCTACACCCCGGACCCACGGGCCCGTGGTGGAAGGGCGCGCGCGGCGAGTGGTTCCTGGTGGCTCAGGCCGTCTTATTTGGGCTGGTGGCATTTGGCCCGGCGCGCCTCGGACCGGTGCCCGCGTGGCCGGACGGCGTCGCGGCGGCCCTCAGGTGGCCGGGCGTGGCGCTCATGGCCGCCGGGGCCGTGCTCGCGGTGGGTGGCGTCCTGAAGCTGGGTGACAGCCTCACGGCGCTGCCGTACCCCAAGGATTGCTCGCGACTCGTGACCACGTGGCCCTACTCGGTGGTCCGCCACCCCATCTACAGCGGCCTGATCGTGGGTGCGCTGGGGGTGGCGCTGTGGCGCGGCGGCTGGCTGCCGGTGCTCTACGCGCTGCTGCTCCTCGGCTTCTTCGACGTGAAGTCGCGTCTCGAGGAGCGCTGGCTTGCCCAGAAGTACCCGGACTACCCCGAGTACCGCGCGCGGGTGCGCAAGCTCATCCCCTGGGTGTACTGAGCGGCCGGGTTCCGCTGTGCGTCCCCGCCGAACCGCGACGCGCGCTCACGCCTCTTCGCGCCACCCCGCCGGCACGAACGCCGTGGGGCAGATCTCGGACAGGAAACACGCGCCGCACGCCGGGCGCTTCGCGGTGCAGATCTGGCGCCCATGCGTGATGAGGTCGTAGTTCACGCGGTGCCAATGCGTGGGCGGGAAGATGTCCATGAGGTCGCGCTCGACTTTGTCCTGGTCCTTTTCGGTGGTCAGGCCGAAGCGGTGCGCGAGCCGGAAGACGTGCGTGTCGACGGCGATACCCTCGACTTTGCCAAACGCCTCGCCCAGCACGATGTTCGCGGTCTTGCGCGCGACGCCGGGAAGCGAGGTCAGGCCCTCCATGGTGTCGGGCACCTCGCCGCCGAAGTCGGAGACGATGATCTGGCAGGTTCGGATGATGTTCTTCGCCTTCTGTCGGAAGAATCCCAGCGACTTGACGTACGTCTCGACCTCTTCTTGGGTGCCTTGCGCCAGATGCGCTGGCGTGGGGTAGCGCTCGAACAGGGCGGGGGTGGCCTTGTTCACGTTGACGTCGGTGGTCTGCGCCGACAAGATCACCGCGATGAGCAGCTCGTATGGGTTGGTGAAGTCGAGCGCCGCGTGCGGGTCGCCGTAGGCCTTCTCGAGACGCGCCATGTAGACGGGGGCGAGGCGCTCGCGCTCGGAGCGCGGCAGATCGGGGATGGGCTCGTCTGCGACCTTGGCGACCATGGGCTCCTCTTTCGCGGGTGCGGGTGCTTTCGCGAAGTGTATCCCCAACCCGCGGCCTGTCGCGCTTGACCCCCCACGCGTGCGGGGATACTCTGCGTTGTCCCCGCGACCCACGGTCCGCGCACAGCGTGCGCGCCGAGTTCGCGGGCTTTCGTGCTGTTCGCGACCGCGCTAGGAGTGCTCGTGGCACCAACCCTGATCGACCGCATCTCGTCCGGCTTCGAGAACGCTCCGGCGTACCAGCAGGTGACCGAGACGATCCGCGCAGGCGGCGACATCTCGCTCGCGGTCTCGGCCCTCGCGCGCCCCTCTCTTGTCGCGGCGCTCTTCACCGCTCGCAAGCGTCCCATGTTCGTGGTGGTCTCGGGCACCGAGGCCGCTGAGCGCTTCTGGCGCCAGACCGCGGCGCTGCTGGGGCGCGAGAACGTGCTGCTGCTGTCGGACCGAAGCGACCTGCCGTGGAGCGACGCCGCGCCCGACCTCGCGCAGGTTGGCGCACGGGCCCGCGCGATGCATGCCCTGGACAAGAACCGCCCGGTGGTCGTGGTGGCTGCCGCGCGGTCGCTGCTTCGTGCCGTTCCGCCGCAAGGTTCGCGTGTCTTCGAGCCGCTCGAGCTCGCTGCCGGCGGCGAGGTCGACCTCGAGGAAGCGGCGGCGAGGCTCGTGCGCATGGGCTACGAGCGCGTCGAATCGGCTGACACCGTCGGCACCTTCGCAGTGCGCGGCGGCATCCTCGACGTCTTCGGCGCAGGTAGCCAGCACCCCGTGCGCGCGGAGCTCTTCGGCGACGAGATCGAGACGCTCAAGCGCTACGTGCCCGGCACCGGCCAGACCATTGGCGACTCGGAGGCCGTCGAGATCTACCCGTGCCGAGAACTCACGCTGTCGTCTCGCGGTGCCGAGGCGGCCCGCCGCGCGCTGGGCGACCGGGCCCTCAAGCACCCCGAGGTCGCCCACGAGCTCGAGCTCCTCGACCATGGAGTCACGTTCAACGGCGTCGAGCGCTACCTGCCGCTGCTCTACAAGCGCGCCGCCGCGCCCACCGACTATCTGGGCTCCGAGGTGCTCGTGGTGGTGGTCGAGCCCCGCTCGCTGTTCGATGACACCGTCCGCCGCCGAGAAGAACTCGAGTCGGCGGCCAAGGCGGCCAACTACCGCTCCGTCTCGGCAGGCAAAGCGGCGCTCGAAGGCCTCTACATCTCACCGGCCCAGCTCGACTTCGGCGATCGCCAGCGGCTCACCTTCATGTCGATGCTGCGTGCCGGCTCCGGTGTCGACGCGGCGCTCACGGTGCGTCGCCCCGAGGTCTCCGGAGGCGAGGAGAAGTTCATCGGCGGGGTGCGCTCGCTGCAAGCGGCCGGCTACGACGTGGCGCTCGCGATCCCGGATCGCGGCACCCGGAGTCGCGTTGGCGATGTGCTGTCCGAGCAGGGCGTCACCGTCGCGCTCTACGACGCGGATGTCCCGGCCGGGTTCGTGGCCTCGGAAGCCCGCTTCGCGCTCATCTCGATCGACGACGTCAACCCGCGCTCCACCCAGCGCAGGCGCCGCCGCGATATCGACCCCACGCGCGTCACCTTCGGCTTCGCGCCCGGCGACTACGTGGTGCATGCAACCCACGGTATCGCGCTGTTCAAAGAGGTCGTACGCCAAGAGGTCCTGGGCTCGCTTCGCGACTACCTGCACCTCGAGTACGCCAAGGGCGACAAGCTGTTCGTTCCCGTCGAGCAGATCGACCGCGTCACCAAGTACGTGGGTCCTGACGGCGCGGCGCCCCGGGTCACTCGGCTCAACACCGCAGACTGGAGCCGGGCGACCGGCAAGGCGCGCAAGGCCGCACGGCAGCTCGCGTTTGACCTGGTGGATCTCTACGCGCGGCGCTCGACGGTCACCGGGCATGCGTACACGCCGGACTCGACGTGGCAGATTGAGATGGAGGCGATGTTCCCCTACGAGGAGACGCCCGACCAGCTCGCCGCCATCGCGGACGTGAAGGCAGACATGGAATCCGACAAGCCCATGGACCGCCTTGTCTGCGGAGACGTGGGCTACGGCAAGACCGAGGTCGCGATCCGCGCCGCGTTCAAGGCCACCCAGGACAACAAGCAGGTCATGGTGTTGTGCCCCACCACCATCCTCGCGCAGCAGCACTTCACGAACTTCTCGGAGCGGTTCGCGCCCTTTGGCGTGAAGGTCGAAGTCCTCTCGCGGTTCCGCAGTGACGCGCAGCAGAAGGCCGCGCTCGAAGGCTTCGCCGCAGGTACCGTGAACGTGCTCGTGGGAACGCACCGCCTGCTGTCGCGCGACGTGGCGCCACGAGAGCTGGGGCTCGTGATCATCGACGAGGAGCAGCGCTTCGGCGTCGAGCACAAAGAGCAGCTCAAGAACTTGCGTGAGCAAGTCGACGTGCTCACGCTGTCGGCCACACCCATCCCGCGTACGCTGCAGATGTCGCTTTCCGGCGTGCGCGACATGTCGATCATCGACACGCCGCCACCCAACCGCTTCCCGGTCACCGTGCACGTGGGCGAGTGGGACGAAGACGTGGTCTCGGGCGCTATCCGGCGCGAGATCGAGCGCGGCGGGCAGGTTTACTACGTGTCAAACCGCGTGCGCACCATCGACGAAGCGGTTCGTCGCGTGACCGATGCCGCCCCTGAGGCGCGCGTGGTCGTCGCGCACGGCCAGATGTCGGAAAAGCAGCTCGAGGCGGTCATGGAGCAGTTCGCGGCAAACGAGGCCGACGTGCTGGTGGCGACCACCATCATCGAGTCCGGCATCGACAACCCGCACTCCAACACGCTCATCATCGAGGACTCGCAGCGTCTGGGACTGGCCCAGCTCTACCAGCTCAAGGGCCGCGTGGGCAGAAGCCACATCAAGGCCTACGCGTACTTCCTGTTCCCGCGCACCGCGGCGCTCACCGAGCAGGCCACCGAGCGGCTCACCGCCATCAAGGACCACGACGAACTGGGAAGCGGCATCAAGATCGCCATGCGCGACCTCGAGATCCGCGGCGCGGGTTCGCTCATTGGTGCCGAGCAGAGCGGGCAGATCTCGGCGGTGGGCTTCGACCTGTTCGCCCAGATGCTCATGGAGGCGGTCACCGAGGCGCGTGGCGAGCCCATGGTCGCGCACCCCGACGTACGCGTGGACCTGCCGGTGCCTGCGTTCTTCGCCGAGGAATACCTGCCCGATGTCGACGAGAGCGTGCGCTACTACCGGCGTCTGGCCGGCTCACCCACGATCGAGTCGGTCGATGCGGTGGCCGCAGAGCTGGCCGAGCGCTTCGGCGCGCTGCCCGAAGCCGCCCGCAATCTCGTGGACATCGCGCGCATCAAGGCGCTCGCGGCAGACCTGGGTGTGATGACGGTGGCAGCCGTGCGACATCGCCTCTCGTTCTCGCCGCTCGCCCTCGATGACGAGGTGCGCGGACGCCTCGCCGCACACGGCGGAATCTATCTCGAGCGCAAGAAGGAACTCACGTGGCCGCTGGGATATGGAGAGTCAGTGACCGCAACCGCACTCGGCACTCTGAGTGCTATATACTCTCCACAGTCTGACAGCAGCGTTCGGAGGGACTAACCGGCATGAGACCGATCCGTATCGCACTGGTCGCGGCGTTGTCCGCGGCACTTGTCTTTGGCACCTTCGGATGCTCGGACAGCAACGTGGCTGCAAAGGTCAATGGCGAAGCGATCACCATTGACGAGCTCAACGCACAGGTCGAGCAGCTCAAGGGCCAGTACCCCGACATGTTCGAGGGTAGCGATGGCGAGGGTCGTCTGCTCGACTTCAAGCAGCGCATCCTCGATAACCTGATCGACCAGATGCTGCTCAGGCAAGACGCCGAGGCCCGCGACATCAAGATCGACGACGACCAGATCAAGGCGCAGGTCGAACAGCTTCGCGCGGGCTTCGAGAGCGAAGAGCAGTTCACCTCGGCACTTGAGAGCGCCGGTATGACCGAAGAGTCGCTCACCACCCAGGTTCGCGAGCAGCTGCTGACCCAGAAGATCATGGAGTCGCTCGAGACCGAGGCGGCCGCTTCGGATGCGGATATCGAGAAGTACTACAACGCCAACAAGGCCCAGTTCTACCAGGCCGAGGCGAAGCGCGCGTCGCACATCCTGTTCAAGCCCGAGGACAAGGCGACCGCCCAGAAGGTGCTCGACCAGCTCAACGGCGGCGGCGACTTCGCTGCACTTGCCAAGGAGTACTCGCAGGATCCCGGTTCGGCTGCCAACGGTGGCGACCTGGGCTGGCCCTCGACGGCGTACGTGACCGAGTTCGAAGAGGCGCTCGCCAAGCTCAACAAGGGCGAGACCAGCGAGCTGGTCCAGTCGCCGTACGGATGGCACATCATCCGGGTGACCGACGAGCGCGATGGTTCGCAGCAGACGCTCGAAGAGGTCAAGGACCAGATCGCGAGCATCCTGGCCCAGCAGACGCGTGCCGATGCCTACCAGAAGCACCTCGACGGGCTGCGCGCGAAGGCCAAGATCGAGATCCTCATCGACGAGCTCAAGGCCAGCGTTGATGGCTCGGCGGAGACCTCCGCTACGCCCGAATAGCCCCGCACGGCTGTGGGGGTGGAGGGTACAGCAGCGGACTCTCACGGGTTCGACGAACTGGTGGCAGTGATCGCGAGGCTGCGTGCGCCTGACGGGTGCCCGTGGGACCGCGAGCAGACGCACCGCTCGATCGCGAAGAACATGGTCGAGGAGGCCTATGAGGCCGTCCACGCCATAGAGACAGACGACATCGCCGGGCTCAGAGAGGAGCTCGGCGATGTGCTTCTCCAAGTGACGCTGCACGCACAGATCGCCGCCGACGACGCCCAGTTCACCATCGACGATGTGGTCGCAGAGATCACCGCGAAGCTCTACCGCCGCCACCCGCACATCTTTGGCGATGAGGTGGCCGGAACCGCCAGCGAGGTGCTCGCGCACTGGGACCGCATCAAGGTCGCCGAGAAGGCCCACAAGGCCGCTGCGGCGGGGACCACGGCACCCGGACTGCTCGACGACGTGCCCCACGCGCTGCCGGCGCTGATGCTGGCGCAGAAGATATCGCGCAAGGCCGTCTCGGCGGGGTTTGAATGGGAGTCGCTTGACGGTGTGATCGACAAGCTCAACGAGGAAGTCGCCGAACTTGCCGAGACCGAGGTGGGAAGTGCGGAGGCTGCACAGGAGATAGGGGATATCCTGTTCACAGTGGTGAATCTCGCGCGTAAGCAAGGTATCGACGCGGAGACCGCCCTGAGGGGGACATGCGACAAGTTCAGACGCCGCTGGGCCGCGATGGAAGAGGTAGCGGGCCAAGACGGTCGTGTCGTGTCGGATCTGACGCTCGAGCAGCAAGAGGCGCTGTGGCAGCAGGCAAAGGAGAGGGAGAACAGATGAGCAGCATCATCGACGTACTGGCTCGCGAGATCCTGGATTCGCGGGGCAACCCCACCGTCGAGGTCGAAGTCGTCTTGGACGACGGCAGCTTCGGCCGTGCCGCCGTGCCGTCAGGCGCGTCGACCGGCGCCTTCGAAGCCGTCGAGTTGCGCGACGGCGACGCCGGCCGCTACCTGGGCAAGGGTGTGCGTACCGCCGTCGAGAACGTCAACACCGTGATCGCCGAGGAGATCGTGGGCGTCGACGCGAGCGACCAGCGTGCGGTCGACGCGCTGCTGCTCGAGGTCGACGGCACCCCCAACAAGGGCTCGCTGGGCGCCAACGCCATCCTGGGCGTGTCGCTCGCGTGCGCCCGCGCCGCCTCGGAATCCACCGAGCTCACGCTGTACTCCTACATCGGTGGCGCCAATGCGCATGTGCTGCCGGTGCCCATGATGAACATCCTCAACGGCGGCGCGCATGCCGACAACAACGTTGACCTGCAGGAGTTCATGGTCATGCCGGTGGGCGCCCCCACGTTCGCCGAGGGACTGCGCTGGTGCGCCGAGATCTACCACACCCTCAAGAAGGTGCTCCACGACCGCGGTCTTGCCACCGGTGTGGGCGATGAGGGCGGCTTCGCGCCTGACCTCGAGTCCAACGAGGCCGCGCTGGCCATCGTGGTCGACGCCGTGAAGGCCGCGGGCTACACCCCCGGCGAGCAGGTCATGATCGCGCTCGACCCCGCCACCACCGAGATCTACGACGAGGCGCGCGGCGTCTACGTGCTCGCCGGCGAGGGCCGCGAACTCACGAGCGCCGAGATGGTCGACTTCTGGGCAGACCTCGTGGAGCGCTACCCCATCATCAGCATCGAAGACGGCATGGCCGAGGAGGACTGGGACGGCTGGAAGCTGCTCACCGACCGCCTGGGCTCCAAGATCCAGCTGGTGGGCGACGACCTGTTCGTCACCAACACCGAGCGGCTGCGCAAGGGCATCGAGATGGGTGTCGCGAACTCGATCCTGATCAAGGTCAACCAGATAGGCTCGCTCACCGAGACGCTCGACGCCATCGAGATGGCCAAGCAGGCCGGCTACACCTGCGTGATCTCGCACCGCTCCGGTGAGACCGAGGACACCACCATCGCAGACCTCGCCGTTGCCACCAACGCGGGCCAGATCAAGACCGGTGCCCCGGCCCGCTCGGACCGCGTGGCCAAGTACAATCGCCTGCTGCGCATCGAAGAGGAGCTTGCAGAGTCGGGCGACTTCGCCGGCGCGAACGCGTTCTACAACATCAAGCGCTAGAACCAGAGAGAAGAACCCTTACCCGTGAGCACGGTCGCACATACCGAACGAAGCACAAGCGATCTCGAGCACTTTGGCGTTCCCATCGAGACCGCCCTTGAGCGCCGCGACCGTCTGGCCAACCAATACGACTACGAGTTTGGCGTCGACCGGATCTTCCCGGGTCTGGTCGACGCCTTGCTCGAAGAGGTGCCTGAAGGCGCGCGTGTCCTCGAGGTGGGCGCCGCCACCGGCCTGGTGACACCGGCGCTGCTCGCACGCGCGGGCAGCCTCATGGCACTCGAGCCCAGCGAGGGCATGCTGTGCCGCCTACTTGCCAAAGAGGTCGCCGAGTCACCCAACCTCCAGGTCCACCAAGGCATGGCCGAAGATCTCCTGCACGACCTGCGCTTCGACGTCGCCGTGGTCACCTTCACCCCCCGCCGAGGAACCGGCCTGCTGCGCCTGCTGCACATCCTCGCGACCCACGTGGGCGAGCGCGTGGTCATGATGCTCGACGACGACTCCTCGCTCGAGTGGGCGTTTCTCGCCCGCGCCGCCGCCGGCCAAGGCTTCGGCGTCCGCCTGCGCATGGTCACCGAGAAAGACGTCGACTCTGCTCAAGCACGCCGAGCAGTCCTGCTCGTCGCCGATGTCGCCGACTGGATCCCCACCCTCGACCTCCACGCAGCCTGGGACCTCGAGGCCCGCGTCATCGACGTGCCGTACCCCTCACCCCGCGGTACCGCCACGCGCCTCGTGCGCTACTTCCTCACCAGCACCGATCGAGCGATCCTGTTCAAGACCGAACTCGACGGGCTCGATCGGCTCTACGGCAACCTGCGGACCGCCGTCCACCGGCTTGGGCGTGACGAGGTCACGGTCAGGCGTACCGACGAAGGCGTACAGCTGGTCCGCCTCCCTAAACTAGGCGAGTAGCGCTTCGCGCTCCTCGGGTGCCCGCGCGGCCGCACCGGCACGCGCGCGGTGCTGACACAGTCCTCGCCGGGGGCCCGCGACGCTCGCGAAGCGGTGCTTCGCTCACGCCTACCCCGGCTGCGGAACTGCGCCCGCGCACGTACCGCTGCGTCCACGCCGGCACGAAGGGCGTGGCGGCCGCTCGCCGAGGTGGGAGGCGGATGCAGGCTGGAGGTGGCTTGGGTGGGGAAGTGGCGTGGTCGCGCGTAGTAGGCTCGATGGGCCAGAGCTTTGGCTGACGCAGAACTCGTACGCGGGGGATACTGGAAATGTGAGACTGCTGATTTTGGTGTTCGACGGAATGGAATTCCAGATGCCTCGTCGTTTTCGGGATAGCTGCGGACCTGGTCTGTGCCCATACTTTGTCACCGATCGCTATCGCAAGAACCCACCGGCGCGGCAGTCCTTGCTCAGGCAAACGTCTCATGTTGCGAGGCGCTGGTGCACGGTTGACCAAGGCGAGACGGGCTACGACGTGAAGTGCCATATCCGGCCGGACGATGAGCGCCTTGCTGAGGCAAGCCCGGGCGGCGACCGCTTCGTGGACCGGGACGGCGAGTCAGCCTAGGCCGGGTGCATCCGTCGAACAAGCGCATCGAACAGAACGCCAGAAGGTAGACTGACCTGAGAGCGCATCGGCGTCTGCTCATGCGCAACAACGTTAGATGCTTAGGGGGAGCAGTGGAGTCGACACCGACAGTTCAAATCCCGCTGGAGTGGCTGCTGAAGGTCGCAGTTGCGTCCGGTCCGTCGACCTTCGACATTGTGGCGTTGGTGGTTACGGTTGTGTTGGGCGTGCTCTCCCTCGTGCTTGCATATATGGTGTTCCGGCTCAGCCAAGGCTTTGAACTTAAGGCGGATTCCGCACTTCAGCGCATCGAGACGCTGTCTGTTGACGTCCGGCAGATGATCGCCTCGGGGCTGGTAGGGCAGACCGAGCTCTCCAACAAGATGCTTGACTCGATCTTGAGTGGGGCGTATGGGCAGCCTTTGGGGCACTCGCCAACCTCCGTGTCGGAACAAGACATGACCATGGCCGCGATCACCAAGCTTCTGGACGAACGCCTTCCCGTGGATACTCTCCCGACGGCCGAAGAGGTTCGCGAGCTGAAGGACGATGTCCGTCGGCTGGCCCGGACACCCTCGCGTCAGGCTGTAGGCGTCGTGAGCGACCGTCTCTACCGCAAGATCTCCAACTTCTCGCGCTACCCCGGCTTTGTCGTGCTGCTGGCGTCGATCTTGGACCGGGAGGCGCGCTCACTTTCAGACGTTCACCGCCACCAAAGGGAAGATCACGTCCCCAGCGGGGTAGACGGTGGGGTTGAGCGGCTACTTGAAGACGGAATTCTCGTGGGGGACGAGGATTCGTTCACGGTCAATCCTGAGTTCGAAGGGGAACTCCGCGCGTTCATCGAAGTGAATCAACCAATCGTGGACGAGCTCAAGTCCTACTACGAGGCACACCCAGACACGTTGAGCGATTCGCTGACACCGGTGAGTGGCACAACCAGAGCCATCGCTTCCTCGTTGGTGTTCTAGCATCTAACAAGCGCATCGAGCAGTCGCGCAGGAGGTAGACTGACCTGAAGGCGCATGGCGCGCTACTCATGCGCAACAACGCTAGGCAGGTCGTAGAGGGGGACGTACCGTGCTGATCTGGCTTGACGCGGCCCGATGAAGATCGCCGATCTGGCGAACGCGCGCAATCTCGAACTGGCGTGGCGTCGCATAACCACGGGAGGCAATTCACAGTACAAGGGCTTCTACAGGAACCTCTACTACGCCTACGAGCTTGCGCTGCCGCAGAATCTCGATGACCTTCAGCAGCGATTGTTGGGAGGCTCGTACGAAGCGCGGCACCCTGAACGCATCTACGTACCGAAAGCGTCAGGTCTACATCGGCCACTGGCCCTGCTGCACATCGAGGATCAAATCGTACTTCAGGCATTTGCGAACCTAGCCGCGAAGCGCATGCAGAAGAAGCGCTCGCCACTCCAGTTCGAGATTGTATTCAGCAATATCCTCCAGCAACCTGACAGCATCTTCTTCTTCCGGCGCTGGCAACAGACCTACGCGTCGTTTCAGAAGACAATTCAGCACCATTACGACGGCGGGCTGCGTTGGGTAGGTGACTTCGATCTTGCCGCCTTCTACGACACGATTTCACACGAACTGTTGTTGCGGACCATCTACCCGAACAAGACTGCCGATCTCGATTGGATAGCCACCTGCCTGCAGACATGGAGTTCGTGCAATAGGGCGTCGGGCCATGGGCATGGGCTGCCGCAGGGGCTACTAGCCTCGGACTTCCTGGCGGAGTGCTTCCTTCTCCCAATTGACAAGGCGATGAAGGGGCGTATGGGGTACCTCCGCTATGTTGATGACGTTCGTCTGCTGGGTGTGACAGAGGATGAAGTCCGCGCGGACCTGATTGAACTTGAGCGCCACTGCCGTGAGCGTGGGCTTATACCTCAGTCTGGCAAGTTCGCAATCAGGCGAGCCGCGAACGTTCAAGAAGCACTGGGCATGTTGCCAAGCATCGCTGATCCCCAACACGAGTCAGATGGCACCGACACGCTGAGTAGTGAGCGAGCCCGACAAGCATTTCGCTCTGCCATCGGTGGAAAACCCTATCGCGTGACGGACAAGACCCGACTGCGATTCACCCTGTATCGCGCGGCACCCGACAGTGTTCTTCTGGAGCACGCTCTGAGGTTGATTCCGCGGCACCCCGAGCACGCGGACGCGTTCTTTGCGTACCTCGGACGGTTCGGCTATCGCAAGCCAATAGAACGACTGTGCATGAATCTCGTTACTGGAAACCCCTACGCCTATGTGCGGGGCGAGGCATGGCATGTCTTGGCGAGATACGGGCGTGATTCCCGTTCGATGACGGCGGTAGATCCGCAGCCCCTCGTGAACCGCGCAGTCGCGATTGCTCGCAAGAAGTCCCGCGACAACTTCGCTGAGCGCTGGGGGGCCTGCCACTTCCTCTGTGCGATGGAGCCCGCCATTGGCCAGCATCTGAGTCGATGGCTTACCTATCAAGATCCGCTTCTCCAGTCCCTCGTCGCACCCGCGTTGCCAGCGAGTGCGTTCTCAAAGGGGGAGGTCGTTGAACGGTTCCTCAGGCGAACGACGCCTGAGCCTGGGCTTTCAGTGTGCGCTGCGATCCATGACAAGGGCGTAGCACTATCCGCTCTCGGTCTCACGCCCGGACAACTGCGCTCGCAAGTGAGCAATACGCTGCGCGAGTTAGGGGATATCTCCGCGCCCGGCTCTCGCATTGATCCGATCTCGGAGATTCTGACAGCACGGTACGGTGTTCCCCCGGGCAAGTCCTGGCACACCCTGCTGGCTGGCGACTATGTTCACGCACTTGGTCTCCTGAAGCAGGCGGAGGCCGCCTTCGACAGCGGGCGTTCGTATTGGCTCTCGTGCCAGAACTCGTTCAATCAGGCTGTCTTCCTCGCGCTTCAACGTCATCTGTCGAGCATCAATCACCCCGGTGCCGGCACCACGGTGAACCGCAATGGGGAGCTGCTCGACTTTGGCGTCACGTTGGATATCTCCAGGCCGTTCTCCAAGAACTGCCCAACAATTGCGGACAGCTTTCGGGACATTAACGCCCGTCGCAATCGGCTTCCCGCATCGCATCCGTACGAGAAGAAGACCGCTACACCCTCTCAGTTCCTGACTCCCGAGGAACGCGACACCCTAGTCGCTAGCCTCCGCACTGCCTATAAGGATCTCGTAGCCCTGATGCCGTAGACCGCTGGCGCCAACTGCCTAACAATGAGTTCGAGCCGACTCGCTTCCGCTCGCGGCTCAACTCACAGAAGATCGCTGTCCGCGATTCTGCCAGATGCGTGCGATACTCTGCGCGTGGGGGATTCTGGCAAGGCAACCGCAAGAGGGGGTAGGAGTGCGCACTTCTCTTCCAACGGGCATCTACGTCCGTGCGGATGTGCTCCGGTGGGCTCGCGTCTCTCTCAACATGCCGGTGGACGTGGCCGCCGCGAGACTCAAGCTCAGCGAGGAATCGCTTCTCGGTTGGGAGCGAGACGGCGCTGAGCTTCGCCTTACTGAGATCGAGGGGCTAGCCAGGGTGTACCGAAGGCCCTCGGCGGTGTTCTTTCTAGAATGCGCGCCTGCTGAGCCAGCGCTGCCCAACGATCATCGGACAGTGCCGTCGCAGTCGAAGCACCAGTTGGGCCCGAAGTCGATTCTGGCCATCCGGTTTGCCCAGCGGGTTCAGGTTGAGGCCGACGAATTGGCCCAGCTCGTTGGATCCAATCTGAGGACCACCGTACCCAGACTGTCGGTCGACATCGATCTCAACTCGGCTGCTCGGCGGCTTCGTGCCGCCCTCAGTGTGTCGGTCTCAACTCAGCTTGGTTGGCGCGATGAGTATAGGGCACTGCGCGGTTGGGTCGCCGCCGTCGAGGGCCTGGGCGTGATTGTGCTGCGCCAGTCGATGCCCGTGGATGAAACTCGCGGGTTCGCACTGAGTGGCGTGCCCCCGGTAATTGTCCTCAATGCGAGCGACGGCGTTGCTCCGCGCATCTTTTCGCTTGCACACGAGTTGGTGCACGTCGCTCTTGGTACCGGCAGCATCTGCGACACGCGACTCGGGCCGTATGACCAGCACAGTCAGACTATTGAGACCTTCTGCAATGGCGTCGCCGGCGCGCTACTTGTGCCGGCGGATTCGCTAGTCACACATCCCTTGGTGGCGGAGGTTGGCTCAGGCGAGTGGGATGAGCCTCGCTTGCGGCGCATAGCCAACGCGTACGGCGTCAGCCAAGAGGTCGTTCTGCGTCGCCTGCTTGCGGAAGACCTGACAACTCCCGACTTCTATCGCTATATGCGGTCAGAGTGGAAACAGCGGCCACTGCCATCGCGGGGACCCGGCGGCGGTGCTGATCCTGTGGGCGACTGCATTCGCGAACACGGACGAATATTCACGCAGCTGGTGTCTGAGGCAACCAGACGGGGGGTGCTGTCAATCGGTGAGGCAGCGGATACCCTTGATATTCAAGCAAGACATCTGCGCACCGTGTTTGAGCAGGTCACATGAGTCGCGATCTCTTCGCCCAATACTGCATCGATACATGTGCGATCCTCGACATACACGGTCGCAAGTTCCCGCGCGATATATACCCTGACCTGTGGCCCGCTTTCGAGCAGGCCGTCTCCCAGGGAGTTATCGTGTCCATCCGCGAGGTGTACCACGAGCTTGGTAGCCGCGACGACGAGATGACAGCGTGGGCGCACACGCACAGTGCGGCGTTTCTGAATCCGGATGATGCTCAGCTTCTTGAGCTCCAGCGTATCGCGAACGCACATCCGGAGTGCCTAGACTTATTGAAACGCAAGGTTGCGCACGCAGACCCTTGGGTAATCGCCGCCGCCAGCGCCTGGGGCCTCACGGTTGTCACGTCAGAGGGCACGGATTCGCCCAAGAAGATCCCAGCCATATGCAAGCTGGAAGACATTCCTTGCGTGGATCTGTACGACCTGTTCCGTGGTCTCAATTGGACCTTCGCCACGGAGCGGTGAGGTTTCTTGCGCACGTGCCGCGACTCATCCAACAGGCGCATCCAGCTGGCGCGCACAAGGTAGACAGCGTTACACCAAGGCCGATCGAAGGGCGCGCCTCGATAGCGTCAACCGGGATATGGCTGGCGGGTGGCATCGAATGGCTCCATCTGTGGGTGGAGCCGATGGCGAGCAAGCGCATCCAGCTGCCCCATGTGGCGTCGGGCCGCGGTAAGCTGGGCGTGCACGGTTGATGCGCGTTGAAGTTGGGCACCAGAGCGAGCGGGTCCGCAAGAGTAATCGGCTACACTCGTTGTACAGAGCAGTCGTCTAGAGGGGGACTCAGATGGCGGTGTACCAGGACAAGGCTCGCGAGCGCGTTGCGAAGGGGCTGCGCAAGTACAAGAGTGTCGCGCAGAAAGCTCGCACCAACGGTGCCAAAGAGAGCGACACTCGGATGATCGTCTCGTCGATCGTCAGCGACGCGCTCGGTTGGGACGCCTTCGACAACCTGACCGGCGAGTACCGCATCAAGGGAAGCTTCGCGGACTTCGTCATCCGCAAGGACGGCAAACACTTCCTGATCATCGAGGTTAAGGCGATCTCATCGAAGCTCAGCGACAAGCATCTCTATCAAGCTGTCTCGTACGCCGCGAGCGAGGGCGTCGAGTGGGTCATCCTCACCAACGGGGCCGAGTGGCAGCTGCATCGCGTCCTATTCAACAAGCCTGTTGAGCATGAGCTGGTCTTCGAGGTCAGTTTGCTTGATGAGCAGATGAAGCCCAAAGAGAAGACGGATCTGCTCTACCTGTTGACGCCGGAGGCACAGCGCAAGGATGAGCTTGAGGTCTTCTATCAGCGGATGCGTGCGCTATCGGCGAACAATATCGCCAAACTCATGCTCAGCGAATCCGTCCTCACGAAGCTGCGGGCTGAGATCAAGTCGGACTCCGGTAATCGCATTGCTCTCGACGAGCTGGCGGGGATTCTCGTCGGGTGCGTGATTCGTTCCGAAGCGCAGGGCGATCACGTCGACAAGCAACTGAAGCGGGTTCAGCGTGCGGCTAGGACCCCGCGTAAGACTCCTGCGCGCGCTGCAGCCGATTGCGCCGAAGCCTGAGGCCGGGTGGGTCTGTCCTACGTGAGTTCGAGTCTGAAGAGCAACACTTCGAACGCTGACGCCCTCGTATGTCATGCCGACACATAGCACTCCTCCAGGAAGCGCAGCCTCTTGCGGGGTCTTTTGAGTTCATGGTCTCCGCGTCGAAGTCGACGACTGGCCCGCGAAGCGTGTCAGACTGGTGCGATAGGTTCTCGAAGACTTAGCCGCGGGCTTGGAGCTGCTCCATGACTAACCAAGTTACTGTCACTTACAGTGGCGCCGATGAGGCGCTCGCTGGGCTCGAGATTGAATCGGCATCGGCATTCTTCCACGAGGACAAGCTCGTCATCATGGGCGAGCTTGTCAGCGCCTCGGGTGGTGTCATAGAGGGCTACTGTGAGATTCAAGCAGTCGTGTATGACTTCGGCGGGCAGCTGGTCGGTCAAGCGTTGGCTAACTGGGCTCCGTTCGGGCTGCGCCAGTCGTTCAGCGTTGCACTGTTCATGGGTGATGACTTGTTCGGGGATCCAGCCACTGTCGCGCTGGTCCCCGTCAGTGATGCGAGTCCGGTCGATCGCCCAGAGGCTGACTTGGCCGAGATAGCTGTCTTTCGCTCGGGAACGCCGAACGCTGGTCGTGTCCTTCAGCATGACGGCCAGCGATTCGTGGTCTCCGGGTATGAGATACCGCTAGTTCACGTCCTGCAGTACGACCGTAGTGGTGACTTGGAGTGGCGGAATGACGCCTGGGGTTCGTGGGCCCAGGCTCAGCGAGATTCGGGACTGCCAGCAGAGCACCCGCTTCATGAGCTGGGAGCTACCACGCTGGATCAGCTATCGGGCATCCAGTTCGAGCAGCTCTGTGCGCTCTACTTCACGAAACAGGGATACGCCGTTGAGATGACTCCGGCTGTGGCTGACGGGGGCGTCGACTTGGTTCTGTGCAGGCTTGATGAGCGGGTGCTCGTTCAATGCAAGCGGCACGCACGTCCTGTCGGTGAGCCCGTCGTGCGTGATCTCTACGGAGTCGTTCTTCATCATGGAGCCGATTCAGGTGTCGTCTGTGCATCGGCCGGTTTCACCCCCGCCGCTCGCGCATGGGTTGGCGACAAACCGCTTGTCCTGATCGAGGGCCAGGAGATCCTCCGCGGACTCGCCTGAGGTTGGAGGGCTCGCGCATCGAGCGGTAGACCAGAGGGTAGACTGTACTGGAAGGTGCATGGCGCGCCGCTCGTGAGTTGTCGCTAGCCCCGCTCTCGCACCTGATACCGAATGACAGTCTTGGGGTTCTTCGCTGAGGGGCGCGACTGGTACTCCTCTTCGTGGGCCCCAGCGATCTCGTAGCCTTCGGACTCGATGAACTCGTGCAGCTGTCGAATCGTCGGCTCCTCATCGGAATACGCGCCAACGAACAGAACCTGAGCCACATCGCCGTATTCCCATGTCTCGATGAACACGGGGGTTTCGGGATCCTTCTGGAAGAGCTCGGTGGTGCCCTCGGGGATAGGGACTGCCCATGCCGCGGTCCACTCCTCGCGTGGCAAGGTGGCCCAGTCCGGCCCGCCGAACCAGCGTGCTCGCACGGGCTCCACTTTGAACTCCACACCCTGCTTCTTGAGTGCGAACTTCAACCCGTAGACCGCGCCGTAGAGTGCGGGGAAGGCCCTCTCGGTCGACTCTGTGGGGTCCCCTACCGTGTGTACGACAGCCATCAACCGATGCGGCAACTCGGTGATCTCTGGGCTGAAGGGCTTCATCTTCTTAGTCATGCGGATCTCCCTCGATTCTGGTTTCGAGTCTCTTCACGAAACCGGCTAGCCAGTCCCGTCCAAAGCGAAGCGACTGCTCGCTGTAGTCGAGAGCCTCTTCCACGAACCACGCGGTCTCGCCGGTGGATCGGCGTTGCTCGGTGAGTCTCGCGAGTCGCTCCTCCAGCTCCTGCAGACACGTCCGTGCGGCATCGAGCGCGCGGTCCTGGGGTAGCGCGCCGAGGCCCGTGAGCCCCAGCAGGAAGGGCATTTTCGTCTGCGGCGTGGCCAGCGCATCCAAACTCGCTTCTGTCCACGCGCTGAGTCCTTCGGCGGTGGGGGAGTACGTCTTGCGCGGCGGCCCCTTGCTGCCGGCGGTGTCGTTGAAGCCTTCGATCAACCCCGCACGCTCCATCTTGTGCAGGACGTAGTAGATGGATGAAAAGCCGATGTCAGTCCAGTCCCGCATCCCGCGCTCTTGGATCACTTGTTCGATCTCGTAGGCGTGGCGGGGGCGCTCGACGATCAGGCTCAGCACGGCTAGCTCTGCATTGGTCATGGGCGCTCCTTTCGGAGACTATTCTAGTATCAGAATAGGTGGACGACAAGCCTGCGCCGGCCCCGCTTGGCGCCTTGCGACACCTTGATCGTATGGGATATACTTCGGCTATCCGTTGGAGGTAGCCAGATGATCACCAAAGTCCAGAAGTGGGGCAACAGTCAGGGTCTTCGGCTGAGCAAGGATCTGCTCTCTGATGTCGATATTCAGGTGGGGGATGCGGTGGACGTATCCGTCCATGAGGGTGTGCTGGTTGTGACGCCGGTTTCTCGCATCAGGGGTGGCCGGGATCTGGCGCAACTTGTTCGGGAGATCCCTGCGGACTACAGGCCGGGCGAACTCGAGTGGGGACCTCCGACCGGTCGCGAGGTCTGGTAGGTGGCGGCCTACACTCCCAAGAAGGGAGACTTCGTCGCCCTGTCCTTCGATCCGCAGTCCGGGCATGAACAGCGCGGTCGACGACCTGCACTTGTGGTCAGCAATGACCTTTTCAACAAGCACACGGGGTTGTGCATCGCATGCCCTATCACCAGCACTCAGCGCGACTATCCATTCCATGTTGCGATTCCCGAAGGTCAGAAGGTGACCGGAGTGGTCATGGTCGAGCAGGTGAAGTCCATCGACTTCCGTTCTCGGGACGTGAAGCGCATTGCAACCGCTCCAGCGGCTGTGCTGGAGGAAGTGCTCTCGATTCTTGATGCGTGCATCTACTGAGCTTGGGTGTCTCGGCCTGTGCTCACCTGCGTAGGTGTTCGTCGAGGGTCTCGAGGCCTTGGAAGCGGACCTGCCCGTTCGCCTCGCTGTAGAGCAGCGGGATGATGCGGACCTGCTCGAGCAGCTCGAATTCGGGGTCTGTCTCGGCGGCACTGGGCATGACGGCGAAGCGTGGCGGTAGCCCTTCCACCCACGCGCCTTGGTACATCGATTCGAACGCCTCGCGTGCGCTTGGCTTGAACTCGAAGAGCGCTACCGCCAGGTCGTTGTCACCCATGATGTAGAGCTCGCCTCGGACCGCGCGTGTATCACTGCCAACCGCGTGGCCGCGTGCGGTGAGTTCGTCTCTGAGTGCTTCGCGTACCGTCTGCATTCCGGTCCTCGCAGTCTTGGCGCAGGCGTCTCGGCTTCCTAGGATAGCTGCAGGTGGAGGTGGAGTGCGCGCTGTGCGGGGCGCTTGGGCTAGCATGTGGTCCATGAAGAACAGCGACTTCATCATCGAGCAGTACCGTGGCGATAAGCTGGTGCGGTACTTCGCACCCTCGGGTGACGAGACGCATCCGTGGCGGATGCATGTGGGGGACAAGAGCTACCTGAGGACGAATGGGTGGGTGCTGTCGAAGATCCTGCCCACGCTGGTAGAGGGCTCGGGATTCACGACGAAGGCTGTTCCGGTGGAGCGCGACGCTGGTGGCTCGGTGGAATCGGGGCGCGGGCTGGACTGACGGGCGGGCGAGGGCGATGCGCCCAGCATCTTGGATTTGGGGGGACGATGCTTTCACGCGGCAAGGCATTGGCGCTGGGGGTTTCCTCGGCGGTCAATCTCCTGTTGGCGCTGACGGGTATGGCGCTGTACGTGACCGGCACGCTTGGCATGATGG
>CAYXQU010000005.1:0-20291 GCA_964467305.1 uncultured Eubacteriales bacterium | reverse complement strand
CTACCATTGATGCTCCGCTGTGCCTGAGCTGCCACGACGGCACGTCGGCTTCCGACGTGCTCGCCGACTACAGCGATCCCGCGCGGACTTCTCGGCATCCGGTGCCCATGCCCGGCAACACGGCAGGCTCCCTGCAGTGCTCGTCGTGCCACGGGGTCCACTCGGCAGGCCGAGAGGGCACGGTCAAGGGGTTGCTGCTCGCCGGCGGACAGCAGTCCGGCAATGCGTACTGCTACAGCTGCCACGGAGCCAGCTCCACGTTGCCCCGCGGCGACCTGCAGGCATTCGATGACTCGTCGCACGGCAAGAAGATCGCTCAGCCGCCCAGCGGAACCAAGGTTGTCTGTCTGAGCTGTCACGTGGGCCACTCTTCTCGCGAGGCGTCGCTCTACCCGTATGCGACCAACGATCGCTGCCTGAGGTGCCACTCGTACGGAAGCGTCTCGGGTGAAGAAGGCGACACGGGCGAGAAGCTCTCAGGCGACGGTCACGGAACGCGCCACAACCTGCTCGAGCAAGATGGCATCGATACCGGCTCGCGGCTCACCTGCGCGAACTGCCACGAAGCCCACACATCATCTGAGACCACGCCGTGCGTCGACCCGGACTCGCCCACAAGCCAAGACGGGATGTCGGCCGAAGGCGTGACGCTGTGCTTCCGCTGCCATGACGACGCGCTCCCCAGCAGCGAGGACACGAGCGGTTGGGCGTCGGCGCCGCTGGGTCCGGGGGCGACCACATCGGTCGCGAACATCGAGTCGGTGTGGGACACCAACTTCCATGGCGACGGCGATTCGGTCTCACCACAACTCGACTCGTCTATGGGCTACTCGGCAGGCGATGAACTCGAGTGCGGCACGTGTCACGACGCACACGGGTCGGCCAACCGCTATGCGCTGCTCGAGTCGATACCGGCCTCCGGCTCCGCAACCGTCGCCGAGAACCTCTCGGTGGCCCCCGCGGGCAGCGGCTGGGACCTGCGCTTCTTCTGCGACTCGTGCCACGACCTCACACCGGCCAACCACACCGCCGCCGACATCTCCGGGTGGCCGGTGGACTGCACCGCGTCCGGCTGCCACACGCACGGCCAGAACGGACTGTGATGGTGGGGCGTGAACCCGCGTCCCCGGCCGAGCCATCCACCGAAGCCTCGGCGATCGGCTCGCGCTCGGTAGCGTGGCTACTGGTGCTGATGACCATCGTGCTGGTGATCCTCGTGGTCGTGCTCTTGTGGATGCTTGGCCGCGGCAGCGATCCGGAGTTCTCCTATGTGCAGTCCGGCCTGGAGTCGGTTCTGGCGCTCACGGGACCCGGCAAGGGCGATCGCCCTGAGTTCAGCAGGCCGCTCTCCGCAGGCTGGGGGCCGCGCAACGAGATCTACGTCTCTGATACCGGCAACGCCCGAGTCTGCGTCTTCAGCGAAGGCGGCCGCTTCGTGCGTCAGTTCGGGCGTGCGCGCGAGGGCATGTCCGAAGATGAGCGCTCCGAGACGCTCCTCCAGCCTGCCGGCATCGCCGTGTCACAGGACGGTACGGTGTACGTGGCTGACCTGCGCCGCGATGCGGTACTCGTCTTCGATGAAGAGGGCTCCTTCCTGGAGATGATCACGTCCACGCCGGGGTGGCGACCCGTCGATGTGGCGGTGAGGGGTGAGCGCCTTGCGGTTGCCGGCGCTGCCGGCATCACCGTGATGTCGCTTGACGGCGAGATCGAGACCACCCTCGACGCTTCCGAGACCGGGACGAAACTCAATCGCCCCAACGGGGTGGCGTTCCTCTCGGCGACCGGTCTGGCGGTGGCGGACACCAACAACGCCCGGATCGTGGGCATGGGGATAAACGGAGACGTGAGCTGGGTCTCGACCGGAGACGTGAGCGGCCGTGCGACCGGGCTGCCGCGAGGCCTCTCGGTCGGGTCGGACGGGTCGGTGCTGTACGCGGACGCTTTCCGCTTCGCGATCGCACGTGTTTCGGATGCCGGCGAACCGCGTGGCCTGTACGGTGCCCGCGGTGTGCAGCCCGCAGCGTTCGAGTTTCCCAACGACGTGGACATGCTGCAGGATCTTGCGCTCGTCGCCGACAAGGACAACAACCGGATCCAGGTCGTGAGACTGCTTGGTTGGCCTGAGGCCGACGGGGTCATGGAGCCCGTGCAGTGACGTGAGCCTCCGGTGTGTGACGTGTGTCGCAGCCCAGATGACGAGCCGCCTATCGAGGGAATACACTCTTTCTGGGGGAAACGACGCATCAGTAGGATGCACCGTTTCTGGAAGAGGGGGATCCAGATGTCTGACAGGCAAGGTTCGGGCACCACACAACCGTTCGCTCCATCCGCCGAGCTCGCTTCGGGTCTGTGGTGGATGGTGCTCATCGAGGGGATAGCCGCAGTACTGCTGGGCTTCTTCCTGCTGGCCCGCCCGTCGATCACCGCTGTGGTGCTCGTGCAGTTCATCGGTGTCTGGTGGCTGCTCCAAGGCGTCGTGAGCTTGGTGGGCTTGTTCACCGATCGTTCTCATTGGGGCTTCAAGCTCTTCATGGGGGTTCTGGGTGTCATCGCCGGCGCCACCGTCATCGCCCAGCCGTTTCTCAGCCCCATCATCATGGGCGCCATCTACGTGATCATCCTTGGGGTCAACGGTCTGATCATGGGGGTCACCGAGCTCTACCGTGCCTTCTCGGGCGGCGGTTGGCCTGTTGGCCTGCTGGGCGCGTTCAGTGTGATCGTCTCGATTCTGTTGCTGGCGTCCCCGGTCGCGACCGCGTTCGCCATCCCGTTCGTGTTCGGGGTGCTGGCGCTGTTCTTCGGCGGCGGTGCTATCGCAGGTGCGTTCAAGCTCAAGAAGCTCGCTGACGCCTAGGGCCCCGGAGGGCATGATGACCCAGAAGACAGATGCGGCCACCGAGCAGACCCCGGATCCCCAGGAACTGCTGGAACAGATCGAACAACTCAAGAGGGAGAACGACCGCCTGGCGCGAGAGGTCACCGGAGAGGGCATGTCGCCACGCACGCGGCGCTCTTTGGTGGTGACGCTCGTGGTCATCGCCTCGCTTCTTCTGGCTTTGACCGTACCTGCCCTGTGGGTACGGCGCATGGTCACCGACACCGACTTCTGGGTTGAGACGATGGCGCCCTTGGCCGAGGAACCTTCGATTCAGAACGCGGTCGCAACGGCGGTATCGGACGCCGTGCTCGACGCACTCGACATGGGGTCACTGGTCGAACGCTATCTGCCCGAGCAAGCCAAGCCGCTCGCCGCGCCGCTTACAGGCGCGCTCGAAGGCTTCGTCCGGGATCAGGTGTCCACCTTCACGCGGTCGGATCTGTTCAGGTCCGCGTGGGTTGAGACGAACCGCGTGAGCCACAAGGCGATGGTTGCGATCATCACCGAACGCGAGGGAGAGATCCTCACCAACAGGGGCGGTGTGGTCACCATCCGAACGGGCCCCATCGCCAAGGTGATCCAGGACCGGCTGGTCGACCGGGGCCTGACCTTCGTGGGTCAGCTGCCCCTGACGCGCCTTGACCGAGAAGTCACGGTGCTGGAGTCGCCCGAGCTCGCACAGGCTTCACGCGCGCTCAACGCGTTGCAGAGCCAAGCGATCGTGTTGCCGGCGCTCGCGCTACTCGCGCTGGCTGCCGCGTTGGTCCTCGCTGCCGACAAGCGCAAGGCGGTGCTTTGGGCAGCGATCGGCGCGCTGGCCGCCACGATCCTGCCGCTCCAAGGCATAGTCTTGGGGCGTGTCCCGGTGGTTCGCTACTTCGACGGTCTGGGTTCGGGTCACGGTGCAGCGGCGCAGGCCGCCTACGACATCGTCTTCCGGGAGCTGGTGGCCGTGGAGCGCATCATCGCGCTCGTCGCAGCGGTCATCGTTGTGGGCGCCGTGCTCGTGGGTCCGTCGCGCGGCTCTCTCGCATTGCGAGCGGCCCTTGCGGGTGGACTTGCCACAGCCGGTGCGCGGTTCGACTTCGGTGAGTTTGGGGCGTTCGTTGCCCGCAACAAAATGGCGCTTCGCGGTACCGGGCTGTTCGTGGCAGCGGTGGGTGGCGTGATTCCGCTGCAGCCCGGCGGCTCGATAGCTCCGCTCATCACCGCCATCGTGGTGCTGCTGATCTGGCTGGGGGCCATCGAGTTCTTCGGCAGCGGCGAAGTCGGCGACCCGGAGGCGGGCGACCCCGAGGAAGGCACCACTCCCCCCGAGTGAGTGCGGCATATCCCGTGGCACTTCACGATGCGTCGTACTCATGCTATCGTACATCGACGATGAACGATGAAGGGGATGACGGGCTGGACTGGCACGCGTGCCCCTTCCTCATCCCATGGTGAGAGAAGGTGTGTGATGCTCGAAGATGATGCGTTGGCCAAGGTCGCTCGCGCATTGGCACATCCGGCGCGGGTGCAGATTCTGCGGCTGCTTGCGAGTCAGGCCAACTGCCGGGGCGCCGATGTCTTCTCGGAGCTGCCCTTGGCGCAGTCCACGATCTCAGAGCATCTGCGTGTCCTGAGAGAGGCGGGGATCGTGGCCTCTCATGTCGAGGGAACCTCGATGGTGTACTGCCTGAACCCGGAGCCCGTGCTTGCGATGTCCGGATCGCTCGATTCGCTTGTGAGGAATGCACCAACGTGCGATGCCGGCGCCGCCGGCCGCGGAGTCAGGGAGGCGACGTGACCCAGGACGGTACCACCCCCAAGAAGAAGCGCATGGGCTTCTTCGAGCGCTATCTCACCTTGTGGGTCGCGCTGTGCATCGCCGGCGGAACGCTGATAGGCAGTGTCTGGCCGATGACGGCCACATGGCTGTCGCAGTTCACCTACGCGCAGATCTCGATTCCGGTGGCGGTGCTCATCTGGCTGATGATCTATCCCATGATGCTTCAGATCGACTTCGCCTCGATCAAGCGGGTGGGTGAGCGCAAGCAAGGCCTTGTGGTCACCACCGTGACCAACTGGCTCATCAAGCCGTTCACGATGTTCGCCATCGCGTGGTTCTTCTTCAACGTGGTGTTCAAGACCTGGATCCCGGTCGATCTTGCGCGCGAGTATCTTGCGGGCGCCGTCCTGCTGGGTGCTGCTCCCTGCACGGCGATGGTGTTCGTGTGGTCGTACCTGGCCGACGGCGATCCGGCCTACACGCTGGTACAGGTTGCGATCAACGACCTCATCTTGCTGTTCGCCTTCGCGCCCATAGTGATGTTCTTGCTGGGCCTCTCGGATGTCACCGTTCCCTACGATACGGTCATCCTTTCGGTGGTGCTCTTCGTGGTGGTGCCACTCGTGGCCGGCTGGGTCTCTCGGACACAGCTCATCAAGCACAAAGGGCTTGCATGGTTCGAGAAGACGTTTCTGCCGGCGCTGGCTCCGGTCACCATCTCGGCACTGCTGCTCACGCTGGTCATCATCTTCATCTTCCAGGGTGAGACCATCGTGGCCAACCCGCTTCATATCCTGCTGATCGCCATCCCGCTCACGATCCAGACGTTCCTGATCTTCGGCGTCGCGTACGGCTGGGCGTGGGCGTGGCGGCTGCCGCATCCCGTGGCGGCACCAGCCGGCTTCGTTGGCGCGTCGAACTTCTTCGAGCTGGCGGTAGCTGTGGCGATCGCCCTGTTCGGCCTGAGCTCGGGTGCCGCACTTGCGACGGTGGTGGGAGTGCTCGTCGAGGTTCCGGTGATGCTGTCGCTGGTGTGGATCGCTAACAACAGCGTGGGTTGGATAGAAAGAAGGCAACTGGAAGTCGCGAAAGCCTAAGGGGATCTGCACAGATGAATGCACTCATCGTCACTGACCTGTCGCCGGCCGGACTCGCCTCGGTAGAGAGTATCGGAGCGTGCGGGCCTTCGGCGTTTGACAAGATCACGCTGCTGCACGTGATCGACCTCGACCCCTACACCGCGGGTGGCTCTATCCTGCAGATCTCCGAGTGGGCGGCCGGAGAGCTCGAGAAGGCGGCCAACGTCCTTCGCGACCGGTGGTTCGAGGTTGAGACTCGCGTCGAGCAGGGCGAGACCGTCGCGATGGTCGACTACGTGGCCGACCAGATGAACGCCGATCTGATCGCGATGACCAGCGTGGGCAAGGGCGCGGTCAGTGGCCGGTTGCTGGGCTCGACCGCCGAGAAGCTCGCTTCCGGCTCGCGACACATGGTGCTTGTCGAGAAGCTGGCAAACCCCCAAGAGCAGTGGTGTCGGCTTGGCACCGGCAGCCCGTTCGAGACGCTTGTGGTGGGCGTTGACGATGTCTTCTCGGCGGGGCCGTTCGTCAGGCGCGTGGGCTCGATCCCGGGGCTGGCGAAGCTGGTGCTGGTGCACGCTTTGGTGAAGGAGGAGGATCGCGACGCCTCGGTGCGCGTGTTGACCGAGCACGCAGCGGCGCTTCCGGACCTCGTGGACGTGGACGTGCGCGTTGTCGCCGGTGACCCCGCTGAGCAGCTCATTGACGCGGCGAACGATGCTGACGCCACCGCCATCGTTGTCGCCCCGGTGTCCCGCGGAATCCTGCGCCGAGGAGTGCTGGGCAGCGTATCGCATTCGGTGCTCGCCACGTCCCAGCGCAGCGTCGTGTTGCTGCCGCACACCTAGGAGCTGTAAGAGAACATGCGGCGCATCGCGCTTTTCTCAGACATCCATGCGAACCTGCCCGCGCTCGATGCGGTGCTGGGCGACATCGAGGCCGCCGGCATAGAAGAGCGGTACTGCCTGGGCGATCTTGTGGGCTACGGGCCGCACCCGGCTCAAGTCATCGCCCGGCTGCGCGATGCGGGCATACCCACGATCCAGGGCAACTACGACGAAGGCGTGGGCAAGCGCAAAGGAGAGTGCGGCTGCTACTACGCCACGGACCGGGCCAAGCTCGACGGGATGGCGTCGTACCGGTTCACCGACGATGCGCTGGATGACGCGGACCACGACTGGCTCGCCAACCTGGTGGGCGAGATCCGCCTCGATCACGAGGGTGCGCGCATCCTTCTCGCACACGGCAGCCCACGCAAGATCAACGAGTACCTGCTGCCCGATCGCAGCGACGCCCAGCTCGCCCGGCTTGCGGACGGCGCCATGGCCGACGTGGTCTGCATCGGGCATATCCACATCCCGTACCACCGGGTTGTCGAGGGCACCGACGGGCGGCCGGTGCACTACGTGTCGAGCGGCTCGGCCGGCAAGCCCAAAGACGGCGACCCGCGCGCGGGCTGGGTCGAGCTGGTCCTGGGTGATGAGGCCGAGGTCGCGCCGCTACGCGCAGGCGACGCCGCCACCGGTCCGGTGGGCAACTCGCGCACGTGGCTTGCGACGGTCGTGCACCGCGTGGAGTACGACATCGAGGCGGTCGCCGCACAGATGATTGCGGCGGGGCTGCCCGACACGCTCGCCGAGGCGCTGCGACGGGGCTAGGCGGCGCAGTTCGCAACCTCGGGCCGCACCGCGTCAGCCGTCTTGGAACTCTCGGGTCGCCAGCTCGCGTACGGCGTCGCGCACCTCTTGCGGCTCGAGCACTTCGATGCCGCCCAGTCGTGCGACCACCTGCCGGGCGATCCAGGCGGTGCCACCGTAGGGGACGCTGACCGTCACGGCGCCGTCTTCGGCAGTCTTCCGGGCGTGCGCCCCCGGCCATTCACGTTCCGAGAAGTGCTCGCCCGGTGCGAAGCGCAGGATCGCGCGGGGCAGGCCCTTGGCATCGAATGCCGCGTCACCAAGCTGCGAAGGTTGGCGCTGCTCGAACACCTCGCCACTCACCACAGCTGTGCGGATGCGGTCCATGCGGAAGGTACGCCAGTCGGTGGCGCGGCGGCACCACGCGGTCATGTACCATGCGCCCCTCTCGGCGAACAGCGCCATAGGCTCGATGTCGCGGGTGGTGGGCTCGTCGCTGCCCGCGCGCACGTACTCGATGGTCACGACTTCGCGCTTCGACAACCCCTCGGCGACCGCCTCGAAGACGCTGGGCTCGTGTGCCGAGGAGATCGCTCGCACGGTGCGTTCGAGCTCGCCGGGATCGAACCCGCTGGTGCCGGCCGCGCTCACGAGCCGGGCGACGAGCGGGTCGTCCCCGTCGAAGCCCACTGCCTGTAGCGCCGCAGTGAGCGCCCGAGCTTCCGGTGCGCTCAACCGGACCGGCCCGCGCAGCGCGGCGAGGCTGCCCCAGACCACCACGTGTCCGTCCTCGATGAACATGGGCAGCATGTCGCCCGGGTCATACGGGGCGACGCCGCACATCATGAGGTCTTCGAGATCCCCAGCGAGCTCTGCCGGAGTCGTCCCGACCTGCTCGGCGAGTGATGCTATGGAGATGCGATCGCCCTCGGCCAGTTGGTTGAGCAGCGCAATCAGCCTGCGCACGCGGTGCGTGGTCGATGTGCCCCTAGCCATGGAGGGCCACCACCTTCCGCATGCCCGAAGCGAGCTGTTCGGTCAGCTCCGACGGTTGCTCGACGTGGATACCCGGGCCGTGCTGGATGACGAAACGCAGCAGGTCGCTGGCGGACGTCGCTTCGATTCTCCACTCCACCGATCCGTCAGGAAGTGAGGTGAGCGCTCCTCGGCCTCCAGCGAGCCGCTCTGCTCGCCATGCGACCTGAGGATCGAAGCGCAGCGTCGCCGTGAGCGGCTCATCGGTGCCGAACTGGAAGGGGAGACGTACGTACCGAGCGATGTCGAACCGCTTTGGGGGCTCGAAGTCCGGCGTCTCGGGCTTGTTGGCGTTGGCGGTGGGCTCGCTCATGCGCGCGACCGCGTAGGTGCGCGTCTGGTCTTTGGATACATCGCGTCCCACCAGGTACCAGCGACCGTCATGAAGGAACAGTCCGTAGGGCTCGATCTCGTGGGGAGCTGAGGTGCCCAGAGAGTTGGTGTAGCCGGTGGAGACTCGCTTGCGCATTTCCGCAGCCCCCGACAGGATCGCCACCGCGGCACCTTGTCGCTTCGGCTCCTCATCGGCCAGTCTGGCCATGCTGGCTCCAAGCGCCCCGGAGCCCAGCTCAGCGGCGATCTTCGCGACAGCGAGGCGGAGGTCATCGGCGAACGGGAACGAGGGGTCCGCGAGCATCGCCTCGGCGGCCACTCTGATCGCAGCCGCCTGTGCCGGGTCGAGTTCGATGGCCGTGGCGAACGAGCCCGAGCGGTCCAGCAGGTAGTTGCCCTCGGAGTCAGACGTGACGCTCAGCCCCATGCGCACGAGGTCTTTCTTGTCGCGCTCGAACATGCGCAGGAACGCCGCATCGTCCTGGCCCTCGGGATAGCCCCACACCTCGGTGCGGATTCGCTCCGCAGTGACGGGCTCGCGGGCGTTGGCGAGGAAGAGCGCGAGATTGACGATTCTCTCGACAGCGATGGACACGATCGATCTCCCCTGATCCGACCTTCAGCACGCCTGATTGGTGCCGTCTCATGGATTGTAGAAGAGCGGACCTCCGATTGGGGGAAGCCCGGGTGCACCGGTAAGGAAGCGACAAGAGAATGCCGAGAAGAAGAGGGGTTCGAAAACACGAAACGAGGCGCGTGGGGGGCGCGCCTCGTTCTGTTTTCGAGCGGGCGTCCCCGCCTCTGAGGGGGGAGGAGAAGGCGAGTCGCCCAGCTCGGCACTATTCTAGCAATACTCGTGCCGAGATTGCATCAGGGGGACGGATAGTTGCCGCGGCAAACGTGGCATGATGCTGATTCAATGTGGAGACGAGCAACGAATCGCACGAATGTGTACGCTTCTCGCTGTGAAAGGGACGAAAGTCCCCCGCGTCAAGAAGGACCACGGATGATCCAGCACGACGAACTCGACGATACTCAGCAGCCCGAAGAGGGCGACATCGCACTGCCTGAGGCTGCCGACGAAGAGACGAAGCCGGCCAAGCGGCTCTCGCGGCGGGAGCGTCGCGATGCCGAGGGCCGGCGGGGACGGATCCCCAAGGCGGCGGTGATCGGGATCGCTGCGGTCGTGGGCGTGGCGGTACTCGCGGTTGTCGGTTTGGCGGGCTACCGCCTGTTGGGAACGCAGATCGGCGCCAGCAAGCAGCTCGACTCGGCGGCCGCGCTGATCGAGGAGGCCGACTCCATCGTGGTCCAGGTCGATTCGGTGGTGCGCTCCGATGTGACCACGGGCCTCGCGCAGTCGGCGCTCTCGGCTGCCGATCGTGTGCCGCAGGCCCAGTGGCAGCTCAAAGACGCGATGGAGATCATCGAAAAGGTCCAGGAGAACGGCGGTGCCCGCGACCGCGAGCGCGCGACTCTGATGGCGGCCGCGGCGCAGGCCCGGCTCGACATGATGGAGCAGGCTCCCGTGATCTTGCGCCTCAACGCGCAGGCGTCGGAGGCGCTGCCACTCGTGCGCGATGGCTGGGATTTCGTGCTGGCAGCGGCCGCGACCTCTGACGAAGCCGTCGCCGCTTACAACAAGCTCACCAGTTCCGGCGTTAAGAAGTCGAGGAAGCTCAACAAGCAGGCCGAGAAGGAGCTGGCCTCGGCGCGGGCGAAGTTCGTGGAGGCGGAAGCCGCATTCCCGGATGTCGACTTCGAAGCCTACATCGCCTACATCGACACGCGCATCGAACTCAACAAGCTCTCGCAACAGTCCGATGCCGCGTGGCTCGACAAGGACACCGCGAAGGCCAACGAGATCATCGCGCGCTACAACGCTTTGGACGCGACCGCGGTGAGCCAAGCGCAGGCGCTCCCTACAAGCCCGGAGCTGGCGATCGCGCGCGCCTACGAGAAGGCGGCACAGGCACCCACGAACGCGTACTACAACGCCCGCGATGCCGCGACCGCCGCAGACGAGGCGCTGCGCTAGCGCCTAGCGCTCGTCGTAGCCGCTCCCCAGCGAGGCCAGTGCGCGGACATCGAGCACCGTGATCGTCGCACCGTGCACCTCGATGACGCCGTCGGCGGCCAGTTTCGCGAAGGCGCGCGAGAGTGTCTCGGGAACCGTGCCCAGCGCCATGGCCAGCTCGCCCTTCTTCATCCCAAGATCCACCTGGAGCCCTTGGGATGTGGGCTTGCCCACCTGCAAAGCCCGCTGAAACACGTAGCGGGCGACTCGGCTGGGAACATCGAGCGCCAGTGTCTGGACGACCGCGGTGAAGTTGACCACACGCATCGCAAGGTCGGTCACGAGTCCCCGCGCCACTTGGGGCTCCGCCTCCAGCAGCTCGAAGAGCGCTTCTCCTCGGATGCAGGCGATCGTGGAAGGCGTCGCGGCTTCCACATGCGCCGGGTACCGACCGGCGGCAAGCGAAGCCACCGCCGCGAAGGGCTGGCCGGACTCGACCGTCTCGAAGGTGATCTGCTTTCCGTCGGCGCCCAGGTAGAACACCCGTGCTTTGCCGGTCACGATCAGACCGAAGTCCGTGGCGGTGTCGCCTTCCACCGCCAGCGTCGTGCCGCGCGGCACCTCGGTGACCTTCGCCTCGCGGGCGAGACGTGCGACCGCCTCGTCACTTGCTGCGCGCCACAGCCGGCAGCCTCGAAACGCGCTCCACACGTCGGGCCTGATGTCGGCGGGAGCGTCCACGGAAACACACCTCACTTCTCGGTAAACATGACAAAACCCGTGAAGATTCTTCGCGCACTTGACGCCCGTCAATGAATCCCCTGTATCGACCAGCGTAGCGTAGCGCACGACAGGATGCCGTGGCTGATGCCACCGACCCACCCGCGCACAGGAAGGACACGCACGTGATCGCAGAGCGTTTCGCTCAGCGTGTGAGCGACTCCAACGTGCGGCACGATATGGCGGTGCTCGCCGACTTCGTGCAGATCTGGTGCGACGGACACCACGCATCCCGCTCACGTGCCCGGATCGCAACCGATGCGTCACAGCTCGGCGTCTACAAGAAGCACCCGGTCCTGTGCGCCGAGTGCGAGGCGCACCTCGCGTACGCCGAGAAGCGCCGGGCGTATTGCCCGAAGGACCCCAAGCCGTTCTGCGCGCACTGCGACACCCACTGCTACAGCTCCGACGAGCGCGTGTGGCAGCAGCAGATGATGCGCTACTCGGGTCCCAAGTCGTGGCGCAAGGGACACGCGATCGACGGCATCAAGCACGCCATCGAAGCACGCAGATTCAAACGCGAGAGCGCTCGCAAGCAGCAAGACCCCAGCTGACGCTCGACGATAGACCACCCGGAAAGACCACCCGAACCGGAAGGACCCAGCCCATGACCTCCACCATCGTCCGCCAGATCGTCCATATCGATGAGGCGCTGTGCAACGGCTGCGCCGCCTGTGTCTCGCCCTGTGCCGAGGGTGCCATCACTATGGTCAACGGCAAAGCCAAGGTCGTCCGAGAAGAGCTGTGCGACGGCGCCGGCTTCTGTCTGGGCGTCTGCCCCACCGGCGCGCTCACCATCGAGACTCGCGAGGCTCCTGCTTTCGACCATCACGCGGTCGAAGAGCACGTCGCCGAGCAGACCAACGCCGCCATCGCCGCCGGAGCCCCCGTCTACATCCCGCAGCACTGCTTCAACTGCGGTCGTTCCGAGGACGACGGGCCGCTGCTGCCGGTGCGCACCAAGGGAACCAGCACGTGGGTCTGCACCCGCTGCCTCCCGGCCCTTATCCACGGCTAGCGCTCGCTGGCACGGACCGCCGACCACGAAAGGCATCACCGTGGCGACCCCGGTCGCCACGTCGCAGAAGTAGTACCGACCTGATTGCTCACGAGAACGAAGGGGACCTGCATGTACTGTAACCAGTGCGAACAGACAGCCAAAGGCATCGCCTGCACGGTGAGCGGCGCCTGTGGCAAGACCGAGGACGTCGCTGCCCTCCAAGACCTGCTCACCAACGCATGTCGCGGGCTCGCGACCGTGGCGGTCGAGGCGGAGCGTCTGGGCATCGACACGCTCGCGGAAGGCCGCTTCGTCGCAGACGCGCTCTTCACCACGCTCACCAACGTCGACTTCGATCCCGAGTCGGTCGCCGGTCTGATCGACGAGGCCGTTCTATTGCGTGACGCGCTGGCCGCCAAGGTGACCGCCGCCGGTGGCAGCTTCGCAAGCGACGACAGGCACATCACGTTCACTCCGGCCGCGACGCTCGATGAGAAGATCGCCCAGGGCGAACTGTTCGGCGAGCCGTGGGACACCACTCGCGACGAGGACGTGCAGTCGCTGCAGGAGATCACCCTGTACGGGATGCGCGGTATCGGCGCCTACGCCCACCATGCGACCACCCTTGGCCAGGAGGACCCGGCCATCTACTCGTACCTGTTCAAGGCACTTGCGGCCTTCGACGACAAGGCGCTTGGCGTCAACGAGTGGGTCGGCATCGCTCTTGAAGGAGGCGCTGCGAACCTGCGCACCATGGAGATCCTCGACGAGGGCAACACCTCGACCTACGGCCAGCCCACTCCCACTGCGGTTCCGCTGGGCCACAAGGCCGGCAAGGCGATCCTGATCTCCGGTCACGACCTCGCTGATGTCGCTGCTGTCCTCAAGGCCACCGAGGGCACCGGCGTGAACGTGTACTCGCACGGCGAGATCCTGCCGGCCCACGCCTATCCCGAGCTGCACAAGTACCCTCACTTCGCAGGGCACTACGGCACCGCGTGGCAGAACCAGCTCAGGGAGTTCGACGAGTTCCCGGGTGCGATCCTGCTGACCACCAACTGCCTGATGCCGCCGCGCGAGTCGTACAAAGCGCGCGTGTTCACCTCCGGCCCCGTGCAGTTCCCCGGCGTGACGCACCTGACCCGCGATGACTTCGGCCCGCTGGTCGCAGCCGCTCAGGCCGCTCCCGGATTCGCCGAGGACACCCAGGCGGGCGAAGTGCTCGTGGGCTTCGGTCACAACACGGTCCTCTCGGTGGCTCCCACCGTCATCGAGGCCGTGAAGTCCGGCGCGATCAGGCACTTCTTCCTCGTAGGAGGTTGTGACGGCGCGAAGCCGGGCCGCAACTACTACACCGAGTTCGTCGAGCAGGCTCCCGACGACACGATCATCCTCACGCTGGCCTGCGGCAAGTTCCGCTTCTTCGACAAGCAGCTGGGCGAGATCGGCGGGCTGCCGCGTCTCATGGACGTGGGCCAGTGCAACGATGCCTACTCGGCGATCAAGATCGCGGTCGCTTTGGCCGACGCGTTCGAGTGCGGTGTGAACGACCTGCCGCTGTCGCTGATCCTCTCGTGGTACGAGCAGAAGGCCGTCGCGATCCTGCTGACCCTGCTGCATCTGGGCATCACCGACATCCGGCTTGGCCCCTCGCTGCCGGCGTTCGTGACCCCCAACGTACTCAACGTGCTGGTCGAGAACTTCGCCCTCAAGCCCATCGCCGAGACCCCCGCAGAAGACCTCGCCACCATCTTGGGCTGATAGCCCTGACCTAGGAGACGAACGTGAAGCGCACCCTCATCATCTCCCTCCTCGTGATCGCTGCCCTCGCGGCGATCGGGGGTGTCGCGTACACCTTCGGCACACCGCAGGCTCCGGACGTCGTCGCCTCCTCCGCGACGTCCGGAGCCGCTCCGGCACCAGGTCAGCCGGTGCCGCCACCGGATCCCAATGCGCCCCTGGCCGTCGAGATTCCCGGATGCCGCTGCCACAGCGACGACCCCAAGATCGTCGAGGAGCACAGCACGTACCGGATGAACCAGTGCGCAGGCTGCCACGGCGGCCAGACGCCCACGGGGCAGTAACTCGCAGCGAGTCACCGCAGCACCACGACGCACGGGTGCCAACCCCGCGCGAATCTCATCTTCGGCTTGTGCTCTCGCCGCGCCCCGACGGGGTATCATGGGGGCGACGGACCGCCGTACGCAGATGACATTCGTCCAGGGGGATGCTCGCATGGCTGAGCTCATCGATTACGCGAACACACTCGCCTCCGAGATAGGGCCGCGGCCTGCCGCCTCTGACGCTGAGCACCGAGCCGCCGAGTGGCTCGCGCGTACCTTCTCGGCACAAGGGCTCGAGACAGAGCTGCATGAGTTCGACGCGGTGCGAACCTACTCGTGGGCGTACGTGATCTACCACCTGCTGACCATGGGCTCCGCGTTCGCCGCCGGCTTCAAGCCGTTTCTGGTGTGGCCCGCGTTCGCGGTCAGTGCGATCGTGGCGTTCTTCGTCTGGACCGACCTCGACACGCGTTGGGGGCTGACGCGGCTGATGCCCAAGGGCCCCAGCCAGAACGTCATCGCGCGGCACGTGCCCCGTGCTCGCCGAGGCGAGACTCTGCGCAAGATCGTCATCGTGGCCCACTACGACTCGGCGCGCGCGTCGCTCGCCTTCGCCCCGAACACGGTAGGCGGCTTCGCCACCACGTTCGGCCTTCTGAAGTGGACGACCTTCCTCACGCCGGTGTTCATCTTGATCATGGCGCTGCCGTTCTCGGCGCTCGCCGTGCTCGATCCCTGGCTGTGGTACGTGACGATGGCCGTCGCTGCGTACCTGCTGGTTCCCACGGTGATCAACGTCCACCGAGAAATCGCCATGCCCTTCGTCGACGGCGCCAACGACAACGCATCGGGCGTCGCGGCGATGCTGGGAGTCATGGAGCGCCTCGTGCCCGCCCCTGATGCCACCAACCTCGTGACCGGCAGCTTCGCCGCGGTGCGCCGCGATCTGGACACCGCGGTCGCGGCGGAAGTCGTTCCGGAGGGGGCGGAGCTGCGCTACACGTCGGCAGCGCCTCAGCAGCCCGCTGCGACGGATCTGCCCGACGACTTCACCTGGGCCGAACCGGCATCCGAGCGAGCCTCATCGGGCCAGGCCGTTCTCGACTTCGACACCCTCGAGTTCGCCGCGATAGGCGAAGACGCCGCCCGCTCGTCGCGCAGGGGTGTCGATCGCGAGCCGGCGACCGGACGCGAGTCCTCGTCGCGACCGGAACGCGAACCCGCCTCCGGCGGCGAGTCCGGCCAGATCCTGGGCTCCGACGTAGCGGGGCTCGAGGCCTACGACATCGATGAGCCGGGCCAGAAGCGCAGGCTCTTCTCGGGGCTGGGTGGTCGCAAGAAGCAGCGCCGCGAGTCGGGCGAGGTCAAGGACTGGCTTGGGGTCGACGAGGAGTTCGACGCGCGAAAGGCCGGCAAGGAGATCGGCTCGTGGGACAACTTCGGCGAAGACGACGATGACGACGGTTTCGGCTGGAAGGGTGGCTGGGCGGGCGACGATCCCATAGGCGATCCCGACTTCGCCGCAAGCGAAGCCGCACGGATCCGCAGGCGCGTCACCGAGTCTGTCGACCGTGAGCTCACCGAGAAGGAGGTCTGGTTCGTGGCCACCGGTGCCGAGGAAGTGGGCACGCTGGGCATGCAGGCGCTCCTTCGCGACTACGGCGACGACCTCAAAGACGCGCTCATCATCAACATCGACGGGTGCGGCTCAGGCCAGCTGTCTTGGGCGAGTACCGAGGGGATGGCACGCCGCTATAGGGCGGACAGGCGATTGGTGGGGCTGGCTCGTCGCGTTTCGCGCGAGACCGAGATCCTGGTCAAGCCCCGCGAGTACAAGGGTCTGTCCACCGACGCCACGCCTGCGCTGGCCCGCGGGTATCACGCCTTCAGCATCATGGCGTTCGACCCCAACGGCCTGCCGGTCAACTGGCACTGGAAGACAGATACCGCCGACACCTTGGATCCCGCGTTGATCGAGACGACCGCCGAGTTCGTGACCGCGATGATTCGCGAGGCGTAGACGGTCTCATCGGCCCCGGTAGTCGTGGGTGGGCGTCTCGAGCCTCAGGCGCTAGAGGTCGAGGTCGTGCTCGATCGCAATCGTGCGTCGGATCGCGATCTTGCCTGCCCAGAAGCTCATCGCGGTGCCTACGGTGGTCAGCACCGCGCTCACCCAGAACACCGGCTCCATGAACACCGAGCCCTGCAGGGCGGTCACAACGAACGCGAAGACGATGAAGCCCAGGTGGAGAAGCCCCGATCCCAGCTTCGTGAGACGCCCCTCGGTCAGGTAGCTGGGGCCCTTCGCGCCGGCAGCCGTCATCGCGACAACGGCCACCTGGATCAGCGCCGAGAGGGCCAGATACAGCGCGAGGCCTTTGGTGATCGAGCCCGTGTAGCCCCACACCGCGATGCCGGCGGCCACCATGCCCGCCGAGATCACGAGCAGGGCCGTGCGCGAGAACAGGCGCTTGGGAACGCACAGCCCCATCACCACGACCAGCAGCACCACCTGCGGCGCGGCGATGGCGTTCATGGCATCGACGAACGCGCCGTAGCTGGTCTGCTCCCACAACGGGTTTCGGGCTTGTGCCCACCACACCCAGATCGTGCCCACGAACGACTGGACACCCAGCAAACCGAGAATCACCACGGTTGCGACGGTGAGCGCGTAGTCCCATGCGCGCTGGCGGATCTGCTCAAGGTTCACAGCCCGCCTCCTGTGGTCAGTCGGGCGACGAGTGTGGAGACCCCCGGGGCACTCGCGTAGCTGTGGGCGCCGGGCACCACGTACGTGGTCGCGTAGGTGAGCACCAGTACCGTGAAGGACAGGACGCCCAAGACCGCGACCGCTCGCCACATCCCGCGTTGCCGCAAGTAGAGTCGGGCGTGCAGGAGCGCCGTGTAGAGCAGCCACATCATGAACGACATGTTGACCTTGCCGCTCCACCACCACGACTCACCCTGCCATGCGGCAAGGGCCCACGGGAATCCCAGAAGCATGCCGAGAGTAAGGGGCAGGTAGCCCACAGCCACCCAGCGATACGCGGTGGTCTCGTAGCTCGAGTGCCGGCGCGAGATCATGAGCAACGTGGCGACGAACGAGATCGCGAAGCACCCGTAGCCAAGGAACAGCAGCGGCGGATGTACCCACATGTACCAGGCGTTGTAGTAGAACTGCCGCGCGCTCTCCATGCCGATGAACGCTCCTTGCGCGCTCTGGCCGCCCGCCGCCATCGCCTGCAGGTATCCCACGTACTGGCCTATGAAGCCCGGGACCGGCTCGGTGAAGGGTTTGCCCAGAAGGGATGCGCCCGCCATGAGTGCTGCAGTGATCAGCATCACGCCGGGGAGGAGTTCTTCTCGGTGGCGTCGCATCATCACGCCCAGCACGGCGACCGCCAGTGCCCAGACGAACAGCTTCTCGCTCTCGACCCACAGCGGCACGGCGACGTTGCCGGTCACGGCACCGGAGGCCGGGTCTACCACGACCGCCAGGTCGTAGAGGCGCTTGTGGAACAGCGCGAGGCCCACCTCACCCGCGAGCAGCACCAAGGCGGCTGCGGTCAGCGCCCAGCCGCGCCATCGCGCGAGTCCTGGTATCACGGCGAACAGCGCGAGGGCGGCCGCGACCACGAGCACGGCAATCTGGTAGGGGCCACCCCATGCCGCAAGTGTGCGGGTGGCCTCGAGAAGTGAATCGTAGATGAGTCGCGGTTCCAAGACAGCCTCGTTCCCTTTCGAGCAAGTATACGGAATCGCTGCCGCCCATCCTGTGTGACATCGATGGAATTGCCTGCTCGGGCGGGGCGCAGGTACACTCAGGCAGCCAGCCACGCCCGCCTGGGGCGGGGCATGACCTACGAGGAGCCGTTGCCTGTCGTGACTGCCGGTCGTCTCAGGAAGCGGTTGTCGCGCGCACTCATGGTGTCGTGGCGCGACCAGCCCACCAGATATGACATCGAGGCCCTGCAGGCGAACATCCGCCGAGTAGGACTGGTCATCCGTGTCCGCTGGACGCTGCTCATCGTGCTGATCCTCTACTCGCTCGCCGGTGGCATCGCCTACACGACCCGGATATCACCCATCGAACTCGCTGAACTCATGGCGGTTCCCGCGATGGCGCTGGGCTTCGTCGTGCTCTACAACAGCTTCTACGCGCTCAACTACAAGCGCCTGGGCAACATCGCTGTGTGGAACAACCTGCAGTTGGGCCTCGACGCTATCGTGGTCACGGTGCTCGTGTACTTCAGCGGCGGCGTGAACTCATGGTTCTGGTCGATGTACGCCCTGTTCATCCTCGAAGCGGCGTTCATCCTGCCGAAACGCTCGATGACGTGGTTGCACGCGATCGCAAGCTGTCTGCTGCTGGGCGCGGTGGAGTTCACCGAGTTGTTCTCGCTCGTGCCTCACATGCACATCCCGTTCGCCGAGATCGCGCTTCACACCGACCCGGTCTTTGTGCAAGTTCGCTATTCGTGGCAGGTGGCCGTGCTGTTGGGGACGGCCTGGGTCGTCACGCAGTTGGTGGGCGAGTTCCGGCGGGAACTGGCCGTCGCGAGCGCTCAGACGCTTGTCGACAGTTCCACGAGCCTGTATTCGCGTTCGTACTTCATGCGCTCGGCCGTCGTCGAGATCCGGCGTTCCCAGCGCGACAATCGTGCGGTCCACGTGATCCTGGTCGATCTCGACAACTTCGGCGAGTTCAACTCGCTGTTCGGCATCGATGCGGGCGACCGCATGTTACAGGGTGTGGCGACGGCTATCTCGAACGCCGTGAGCGAAGCCGGCGACCTGTCGTCGAGCACCAATGTCGTCGCACGTTACGGCGGCGAGGAGTTCGCGGTGCTGTTCGCCGAGGATTTCCGCGTCGAAGGGGCACCCACGCACGAGAGCGCCCTGCATCTCGCAGAGCAGGTTCGTGCGGCTGTGGCCTCGGTGGTCGTGGGGGACAAGAGCGTCACCGCCTCTGTGGGCGTGGCGTCGGTGCCCCTCGATGCGATCGTCTTGGACGAGCTGCTCGATTCGGCGGATGCGGCACTCACGTGCGCGATCGAACGGGGAGGCAACACGGTCGTCGCTGCGCAGGAGTGCCCGCTTGTGGAGTCGGAAGGCGAACTCGACGCCGAGCAGGGCTGACGTGTTCGGGCGGCTTGAGAAGCTCTTGCTCGCGCTGGTGGTTTCAGTGCTGATCGCGGGCGCGTCCGTGACGATCGCGAGCCAACCGTGGCTCACCCGCCTGCTGTCCCGGCAGCACTCCGTCGATGCGACATCGGCTCTCACCGAGGAGCGCACCCTTGAGCTTGCCGAGCAGGTGCGCATATACGTCGTTGACGGCGAGGGAGCACTGCCCACGACCGTCGATGGCCAGGCAGGCTTCGAGCCTGAAGCAGTGGCGCACCTCGACGATGTCAGGGAGGTGCTGGGCCTCGTCAGGCTCATCACGCTCACGGGTGCAGCCGCTGTGGTGCTCTGGGCGGTCGCCAGCTTCCGGAGGGGAACCGTCGATCGATTCGCCTCAGGGCTACGCGCAGGTGCCGTGATTCCCCCGCTGCTCATCGTGCTGGCGGTGCTGGTGGCGCTGATTGATTTCTCGGCGTTCTTCGCGTGGTTCCATAGCCTGTTCTTCGCCGACGGGACATGGACCTTCTCGGCCGAGTCACTGCTCATTCGGCTCTTCCCGCAGGGCTTCTGGGAG
>CAYXQU010000004.1:0-20701 GCA_964467305.1 uncultured Eubacteriales bacterium | reverse complement strand
CCCTTGCTGTTCTTCAGGTTCCACGTGGTGGTCTTCTTGTACCACGTGCCCTTCGGCTTGATCGTCTTGATCGTCTTGCCGTTCTTGGTCACTTTGACCTTGACCTTGGCGCGCTTGGTGGACTTGGCGGTCACCACCACTTTACTGGTGGAGCTCGACTTGACCACGGTCTTCACCTTGGACGAGACCTTGAGCTTCGCAGCAAATGATTGCGTGGGAACCGCGAACACCAGAGACGCGAACAGGACAAGACACAACACTGCAGAGATCTTGCGCACAACTATCACCTTCGGTAACTAGGCTGCCTCGGAGAGGCCCTTGGTTTTGCGCCCCCGCCTCGCGACGGGTTTGCCTTTATCGGGTGTGGTGTGAGTGAACCGATACGGTCCGTGCGGTGATCAACCCTATGGGTTAGCTATCGGCCGGGCCGCTTCCCGGCTTGAGAAACTCCTGTGATATACGTCACCAATGCAGCGGCTCGCGTTCTCGCGGGCCGCGATGACCACTCAGTAGATGGGCCTGAACGTGAGCAGGTAGCTCCAATGCGTGGTGGTGAGTGATGCTGCCCATTGTTCGAGCGCGGGAGCCGGGGCGCCCACGTAGTGGTCGTATGAGACGGCCTCCTCGAACGCTTCAACGCTCTCCGGTGTGCTCTCGATCTCCCAGCCCTGCTCGCCCTTGAGCCCCTTTTCACGCTTGTCGTAGTAGACGACCGCCTTGATTTCCGGATGGAGCCGGCGGACCTGCCCGTAGGCATTGTGGATCCACTCGGCCTTGTTCCCCGGCGTCTCGACGCTGCCGAACTCGCTGATGACGATGGGCTTGTCGAGTGATTTCAGGTACTCAAGAGGCTCGTCATAGAGCTGATCGAACTCTTCCCATTTGGTGAAGCTCCGGGTATCACCCCAGTTGAAACCGCTGAGCGATGTCCAGTCGACATACTCATCTCCCGGGTAGTAGGCGGGAGGCCGGTTCTCGGGAACATCGGGGTGGCTCGAGCGGTTGACGCTCCACACCCAGGTCACGTTCGTGGCGCCCTCTTCTTCGAAGATCCGGTGGATACGCTTCCACGCCTCGACGAACTCCTCGGGCGAGTTGTTGTTGGACGAGCCACTCCACGGGTACCACTCGCCGTTCATCTCGTGCATGGGGCGCAACATGATGGGACCGCCCACCGCCGCGATCTTCTGGGCCCAGTCGCGCACGTAATCGTCGTAGCGACCGTTGTTGATGTGCTCAAGTTCGAAATCCGGCTGCACGCCCGGCTCGCGTACGAGGTTGGGGTTCACGCCGGGGTCCCAAGGCTCCCACGTGATCATGGGAATCGCACCGCGCCGGAAGGTGGCCACCACCGCTGCGGTATCGAACTGGTTGCTGCCCCGATCCGACCACGGCTGGAACCACATGAGGATGGCAGGCGACTTGTCCGTGATCTCCTTGTACGAGTCCATCACGTCCATGTTGAAAGGCGCGGGTGGTCTGAAGATGCCGGTGAAGACGCCTTCGTCTGGCGGCGCCACCAAGCCGGCTTTGGGAATCTCGACCGTGGCCACACCCTCCATGGGCGGCGGAACCCAATCATCGCCCGCCAGCGGGCCCTGGGCGCTGGTCGAGCGACACCCTGACATCACGCTCATCGCCAGCATCGCTGCAAGCACGGCGCTCAGCACGACGCGGGCGCGACGCCAGCGCCTCACCGCGATGGAGAATCCACCACTCATCCAGCCTCACTCTCGACAGAAGCGACCTCGCCCGGCTGCGGGCCCTCCACGGTCTCGAATGCATCCAGAACCGCGTAGGTGGGGGCCTCGGGGCGCAACGCGTACCTGATGAACCCCTGCACAAGCAAGATGTGTCCCACCGCGAAACCCACGTTGTTCATGACCGATGGGTTGAAGCCACGAACCACGAGCCCGTACACGATCGACACCATCAACACGACGACTACCGCCACGTGCACCCGCACCGGCCGCAAGGAGACCTGCGAACCTTGCTTCGACGTCACCACGAAGCGGGCAGCCTTACCCCCTATCGCCGAGAAGAACGCCTGCACGAACACCGGGAACGAGCCAAGGGTGAACCACAGGCCCTTGAAGCTGAGTTTCATGTCCGATGCGTACCCGAGCGTGATGAGCGTCATGACGATGTAGGGCAGGAAGTACGCAGGATACTGGTTGGGGACCTGAACCGGCCTCAGACCGAAGACCAGATACGCGACGGGCAGTATGAGGTAGGCCACATAGGCCCATCCTGTGAACCAGTACAGGAAGCCCAATCCGTACTGGATCCGGGTCATCACGCCCATCTCGCGGAAGAACGGCGAGCGGTGGAACAGTATCTCCAAGCCACCGCGCGCCCATCGGAACTGCTGGCTGAAGAAGCTGCCCACGTCGACCGGCCCGATGCCACGGGCCAGCACAACAGGCAGGTACAGCGATCGGTAGCCCTTCTTCAGCAACAGCAAAGAGACCCTGAGGTCCTCGGTTATGGAGTCCTCCGGCATGCCGCCTATCGAGTCGAACGCGGCGCGTCGGAACACGACGTTCGTGCCGCATGAGAAGACCGAGCCAGTGGAGTTCTTCCCTCGAAGGATGGGCCCGTAGAACAGCCCCTGCTGGTCGTGCGCCCCCGCGGCGACCCTGTTGAGACCACGGTTGGCATAGACCTGCGGTGTCTGCACGAAGCCGATGTTGGGGTCCGAGAACGCCCCCATAGTGCGCTCGAGGAACTCGGGCGAAGGCACGTGATCCGCATCGAGGATCAGCACGAAGTCGCCGTTCGTACGCTTCATCGCCTCGTTCAGGTTGCCGGCCTTCGCGCCCCGGTTGTCCTTGCGGATCAGGTAGCCCGCGCGGTACCTGCGGGCCAGTTCCTCCATCTGGGGCATCTTGCCGTCGTCGAGGATATAGACCGCTTTGCGCGGGTGGCGGATGTGCAATGCGGCCCGAAGCGTCCGCTCCACGATCTCCGTGGGCTCGTTGTAGACGGTGATGTAGACATCGACGGTCTCACGCGTCGCCGAGAAATCCGGCGTCTCGGGCTCGACCCACTTCTGTCCAGAGATCGTGAGCCAGAAGCCCATCGCCTGGGTGATGTTGAACGCCTCGGCACCCAAGAGCATGCCGAAGAGCCATATATTGTCGGGCCGTGCATCGAAGAACAGCCACTTGAGGTAGACGATCGCCGTAAGAAGCGACATCAAGGACAGGATCCGGCATGTACGCAGATAGCCCACGCGCCGGGCAGCGGGAATCTCGATCATGGGGCCACCTCCATCATGTCCAGAGGTCGCAAGGGGTAGCGATTCTCATACAGGATCACGCGGGCCCAGTTGAACTCGCGGTCGTCGACGATCTCGAAGCCGTTGGCCTCGAACCACTCCATCGTGTTCTGGGCATCGATGCGGGATGCGGCAACGTCTTGGAAGCTCAGCAGCAGCCACGCGCGCTTCGCCGGACCCACCACCCGCGAGAGATCCTCGCCGAGCTGCTGTTTCGAGTTGCGGACGTTCACCTCATCTTGGAACTGCGGGAAGGGGTAACCGGCGATCTCGCCCGGAAGGTAGTACGCGACGACCGGATCCATGTAGAAGGGCTCGTAGATCAGCACATCGCCCGGCTCATGGTTCTCGGTGATGTGCGCGATGGCTTCTCGGTACTCGAAACGCAGGTAGTTGGTGGAGCCGTAGGACTGGGATACCCAGGCGACCAGGCTCAGCAGGATGCCCACGACCATCATCGCTCTTCGCCGTGTGACGGGAAGCCTGCCCAACACGCCGGCGACCAGGATCACAACCGGAGCTGCGAGCGGAATGAAGTAGCGCGCGGCGAGCGCTTGGCCCTGCCACTGGCCCAGCAGGCTGATCACCAGAAGCCCGATCGCTGACCACAACGCGATGGCCGACCTGCGCGCAAGGTCCTCCATGTGATCGAAGAGGATGAGCGTGAGCGAGATGATGAGCGGCCACGCCGCGACCATCGAGTATTCGAAGGGTTTGGTGTGGAAGCCCATGAGCATCTCGACCACGATGCGGCCTACGTCGTTGAATCGCAGAGCGATCGAAGGAGCCACCTGACCGTAGCCAAGCCCTTGGCCGGTGGCCGAAGCGACAAGGGCGTTCTCCTCGGCGTTCACGAAGATCGAGCGACTCAGCCACACCGCGTAGCTGGCGATGAGCACCGCGATCGAGATGAGCCACGGTTTGAGCTTGGGCAATTCGATGAATGCGGTGAGCGGATGCTTCCAGTTAAAGACGGCCCGCCCCTCGGATGCCTTGACGTGGTGCGCTAGCAAGATCTCGGCGGCGACGAAGTAGATTCCCTGCCCCAAGACGAGGAACACGTAGAAGTAGTGCGTGAACATACCCAGTAGGGTGACGAGCGTGTAGCCAACCCAGTCCCTTGGCCTGTTGAGACGAACCGCACGCGCCAGAAAGCCGATGCTCAGGAACCCAAAGAACAGCATCATCGAGTACATGCGGGCCTCTTGCGAGTACCAGATCAGGTAGGGCGAGAACGCGGTGATGGTTGCAGCGATCAAGCCGGTCCGGCGATCGAAAAGCAGCCGGGCCGACCAGTACGCCGCGGGGATGGACGCGAGACCCCAAAGCGTCGCATACGTGCGCACGACGACCTCGGAGGTCCCCATGAGCGAGATCCACAGGTGCATCAGAATGTGGAACAGCGGCGGGTGGACACCGTAGGCGACGTTGCGGATCACGTCGGGCAGCGCGAAACGCGCGTGCAGGATCGTCACCGCTTCATCGAGCCACAAGCCGCGCGAATCGATGGACCAGAAACGCAGCAGGGCACCGGCTGCGACCAACAACAACAGCGGCAAGACGGCCTTGTACTCGATCGCTCCCGACCGCCGGGACCGGGTGTCTGCGTCGCCCGTCATAGCCACAGTATGGGCAGTGAGCTGCCCGATTGCCAGAGACCCCGAGCTTCAATACGCTGGTGCCTGTACCTGTCGACCATCGAAAGAAGCCCCTTGCCCACTTCCGTCACGCTAGGCGTCATCGCCAAAGAGCGGGTGCCCGAGACAGACGTCCTGATCGACACGTTCCTGTCCATCGAGGGCCCGGTGGCGCGAGAGGTTGTCGTGGGTGTGGAGACCGCAGGTACGACGTCTCCCACCGAGACGGTCGACGCACGCGGTGCGCGCTGGATCGCACTGCCGGCGGGACGCGGCTTCGGGTACAACCGCGACACGGTATTGCGCGCCGCTTCATCCGACGTGATCGTGTGGACCGATTCGGACTGCATGCCTGAGCCGTCATGGCTGGTGGAGCTGCTGGGGCCGCTCGAATCGCCAAGTATCGACGCCGTCGCCGGTTCGGTGATCATCCCGCCGTCCACGCTGCTGGGCGACTGCATCGCAGCGTTGGGTTTCCCCGCAGGAGGAACTGCAGGATTCGAAACGATCTTCGGCGTGAATCCTGACGGTACGACCGAGGCGCTGGTGACCGTGAACGCCGCGATGCGATGTGCGGTCGCACTCGAAGTGGGAGGGTTCGACACGGCTCTGGTGTACGGCGGCGAAGACACCGACCTCGCGCGTAGACTCACCAACGCGGGGAAGCGAATCGTCTTCGCGCCCGGGGCGCTTGTCGTCCATCCCGCCCGAACCGGATTCCTCGACTTCTGTCGCTGGTCGTTTCGCCGTGGCCGTGCGAAGGCCATGTTCGCTCGCAAGACCAAGATCGGCGGGTACGTGGGAAAGCGTCTGGCGAGCTGGGGCATGATCGTGCGCCAGCGGCTGAGCGACCCGAAAGTGGTGCTCATCGTGCCGTTGCTCGCTCTCCACATCCTGCTACAGCAGGCCGGGTTCGCGTGGCAGCTCGTTGAGGGCACGTCACGCCGTGACGACGGCACCGTCTAGTCCTTGACTCCGAAGTAGTCCCTGCCCCAACGGTCTTTGGGGATGGGATTGTCCTGTCGAAGAAACCGGTGCGGCACGAACGTGCGGGCCGCCTCTCGGATGTCGAAGTAGCGGTCGGTCATGATGAACTTGGTCAGCGCCGGTGCCTCGAGTCCCGTGAACAGCCTGCGCCGCACCTCGAGAAGGTCGTAGCCGCCCTTCATGACGGTCACCGCGAGCTGGTATCCCGCCTCGCGAAGCACCGCCTTGGTGTCGTCGTTGTATCGGCCGAAGGGGTAGGCGAACACGGTGGGGCCGAAGCCGTGCTGAGCCATCACCTCGGCGGCATCAAGGATGTCGGCGCGCATCTGCGCGACGGGGATCTCGTCAAGAGGCAGGTGATTGGTGCCGTGAGAGCCGAACTCGATGCCCTGCTCGGTGAGCATCTCCACGTCATCCCAGGACAGGAAGTCCACGCCCTTGCCGGGTTTGCCCATGAAGCTCATGACGATGAACAGCAGCGCCGAGGCGCCGTGCTCCTTGAGTGTGGGGAGCATCACGTCGATGAACGACCGCGCACCGTCGTCGACGGTGATGATCAGATCGCGCGGTCCCAGGTCATCGCCTCTGAGGAAACTCGACATGGGGGCGAACCGGTATCCCGCGGCAACAAGTGTCTCGAAGTGCGTGCGAAACCTGCGCGCGGCGAGATCGACATCGCCGCCGGCCGCCGCCGCGATGTCGTGATAGAGCAGGAACTTCGGTCCCAGCTGCTCGTCCGGCCTCATGCGCTCCCCTTCGTCGTTGGTGCATTCTAGCTGATAAAATGGTGCGTACGTGGTGATTCGGCACCACCGGGCCCGCACTTGAGTCTCGCGTGCGCCCGGCCGCCCGTCTCAGCCACCCGACACCAACGCTGGGATCAGCCCGACATGCGAATCGCCTACCTCATCAATGCGCCCGGACCAGGCATCAGTGGAGCGGGTCAGCACACCCTCTCGCTCGCCGCCAGCGATCTCGCACGCGGTGACGAACCCACCATCGTGGCCCCGGAAGGATCGGGCATGCATGAGGGAGCCCGGGCCATCGGTGCTGCCAGCATCGCGGCTCCCATGACCGCCCTGCCGTGGGACATCGGAGCGCTGCGGGCCAGGCTCGACGCGCTCGACCCCCACGTGGTTCACGCCATGAGCTTCGTCCCGCTGGTTCTAGCGGGCCACTCGGGCACCGGTGGTCGCGCCGCGACGTTCGTCAGCTACCTTGTCGACCCGGCGTCGGCACACCCCATGGCACGCTCGCGTTTCAGGTGGCTGGCGATGCGGGTCCGAAACGCCGTCGCGCGTCGCTACAGCGGCAGCGTCGATGCGGTCTTCGCGGTGTCGCAGACCATCGCAGATCGCCTGGGCCAGCTGGGGATTCGCGGCAACATCGTGGTCGCTCGCGGCGGAATCGATGTCGCCGATGTCCACCGGCGCGCAGCCAAGCCCTTCTCGCCGCCACCGGGCTCGCCTCGCATAGGGTGGGCCGCGGTCGACCAGGTACCCGCCAAGGGCTCGGGCGTGCTGCTCGAAGCACTCTCGCGGATCGTCGAAGGCCATCCCGATGCGATCTGCATGCTCACCGGAAGGAAGTCGCCGGAGCTCGACCTCGATCAGCTCGCTGCCGAGAAGAAAATCGGAGAGCGCGTCCACCTGCTTGGCCTGATCGACGATCCGATCCCCTTCATCGCATGCCTCGATCTCTACGTGATGCCGTCGCTGTCAGAGGCCCTCAACACCAGCATCATGGAGGCGCTGGCCCTTGGGGTGCCGGTGGTCGCGACCGACGTGGGCGGTACCCGCGAGGTGATCGAGCACGAAGTCACGGGTCTGCTCGTCGAGGCGGGAGACGCCGGCGCACTCGCAGCGGCGATGCAGCGCTTGCTGGACGACACGGCGCTGGCGAAGCGATTGGCGGCTGCGGGGCGTACGCGGGTCGAGGAGCTGTTCGACCGCAGCAAGCTCTACGAACTGACCGCCCGTCACTACCGCGAAGCACTCACCGCTCGCGGCGATGAGGCCGGCCGCCAGTAGCGGATCCGCAGAAGCGCCTTACGCGTCCTGTCGCCCGAACGCGGCCCACAGCGACGCCACGTCCTGGGAGTCGAACTCGCGCAGGACTCCCAACGCGATCAGGTACAGGAGTGTTCCGACCGCCGCGGTGAGTACGACCCAGGCGGCCGGCAAGTCGACTTGCAACAGCGCGGCAGCCACCAGAGCCGCGGCCACCGCACAGCGCGCAAGCGTCGCGACAGGCCGCCAACCCAGCAGCTCACGAACCTCCCATGCGGCCCAGGCGCCTCCCAGAAGCGCTCCCACCGCTGCCGCCAAGGCCGCACCCGCGATCCCGAACCGTGGCGCGAGTACGGCGAGAAAGACGATCTCGGCGATCACCGTGAGCAGCAGTACCGCTATCGCCCTCGCCTGCCGGTTCTGGACCATGAGCACGTTGGTGCAGGCTTCTCGGACCGCTCGGCCCAACGCGGCGACCATGAGTATCGTGAGCGGCAGGTAGGCCCCCACGTACTGTGCCGAGTACAGAAGCTCCAGGGCGGACTTGCCCGCACCGACCGCGATCGCCAGCGCGAGCATCGTGACGATGACACCCACGCGTACCGACTGGACCGTGTAGCGCGAGGCCAGCTGCGTGTTGCCCTCGGCTACCACGCGGGCCGTCGACGGGAAGATGATCCGCGTGAGCCCGATGAACAGGAACAGCGGGATGTCGGCGAGCACCAGCGCCGAGGCGTACCAGCCCACCGCCGCCGCACTGGCGACCGTCGCCGAGACAAGCCACAGGTCGACGCTTTGTCCCGCTCCCTCGATCAGGTTGAGGCCAACGAACGCCGGGGCGAGCACCGCCAGTGACCGCAGGTGCGGGCGCAGCGAAGCCAGCGGAACATGGGCCCCGGGCAGCGGCCGAAACGCCACCGCAAAGCCCACCGCCGAGGAGATCGCACCACCCACAAGCGCACCCGCCACGCCGTACCCCAGCGCCACAAGACCCGAGACGAAGACGAGCTTCGCCGTCGCGTAGACCGCAAGCGCGACCGCCTGTCGCTCGAAACGGTGTCGGCCCAGAAGTACCGCCACCGCGGTCATGAACAGCGCCTGGAACGGGATGTCGAACGAGGCTATCCGGATGAAGGGCGCAAGCGCGGGATCACCCAGGGCAACTGCCAGCGGGTCGGCCAGAGCGAGCATCGCCGCCAGAATCACGACTGCCAGGCCCAACTGCCCCAAGAAGGCGGCGCGGCCCAGTGCGCGTTCGTCTTCGGGTCTCTCGGCGATGGCTTTGGCGGCGACATCGGCGATGCCGGAACTCAGGAAGATCACGAACCACGCGAGCACCGACAGCGCCACGCGCCACTCACCGAAGCGCTCGGGGCCCAGTTGGCGCGCCAAGAAGGAGTACAGCAGGAAGGCTGTACCAAGCTGCCACACCTGCCCCGCCACGCCTGCGAGCGCACCGCGGACGACACTCATGCGAATCGCTGCCCTTCTCGGCTGTGGTCCCCCGCTATAATAGACGAGCACCACGGGGGCTGGGATGGGGCTCGACACACGACGCCGCCCCACCATCGCAGGTGCGCGTGCTTCCGCCGACTCCGATCCGGTCGACAGGGGCCTACTTTGCGCTGCGACATACTCACGGGACCTGAGGGACTCCTCAAGGCCGAGGAGCCTTGGCGCGCCCTGGAACGTTCCACGACCGCAGGCTACTTCCAGACGTACGCGGTCGCCCGCTCATGGTTCGAGACGATCGGGGCGCCCGCAGGCGCTGTGCCACTGATCGTGGTGTGCACAGACGGCGACACGCCCGTTGGAATCTTCCCCGCCTGCGCGATCAAGCTCCATGGCGTTCCGGTCATCACCTGGATGGGCATCCCGGACATCCTCGATGTGGGAGACGTGCTCTACGACACGGGGGCTGCGACGGCGGCCGTGGAGCGTTTCGTGGAGGCCTCGCTTCAGGAGCTTCGCAAGGTTCACCGCCTGAGGCCGCTGCTCCTCGCCAACGTCCGCCAAGACGCGCTGGCCGCACCCGCTTTCGGCCGGTTGCTCGCTAGCCAAGCCCGGGGGGCGATATGCACGATAGACACCGTTGGCGATCTCGAAAGGTATGAGCGAGGGTTGAGCAGCAACCAGCGCAAGAAGCATCGGCGCCATACCCGTCAGCTTGAAGCGTGGGGCGATGTGTCGGTGCAGACAACGAGCGTGACCGGCATGGAGTGCGAACAGATCCTGCGTCCGGCGTTCGAGATGAAGCGAGCTCAGCGCGCGGCGCAGGGGCTACCCAGCCTGCTTGTAACCGATGCCTATCTGCGGTGCCACGCGATACAGCATCAGCTGGGCACCCAGGGCCTGCTTACCACGCTGCTGCTGGACGACACGCCCGTCGCGTACTCGTACGACATCGTCCACGCCGGCATGGCGTACGGGCTGCTGACGACGTATGAGGTGGCGTACGCTCACGCATCCCCGGGAACGGTTCTGTCGTGGCGGCTCCTCAAGATCCTGAGCGACCTGGGTGTGTCTGTCTGGGATTGGGGCTGGGGCCTGGAGCCGTACAAGCTGTCGTGGAACCCCACCATCGTGGGACTCACGACATTCGTGGACCGTGGGGTATTCGGCAAGGCACTTCTCGGTGCTATCGTCACAAGGAACAAGCTGGCTGCGCTGCGTGACCCACACGAAGCGATGCGAAGAAGATCGGTGCCCGACATGGACGCGAGAGGTGGCGCGAAACGCCGGTGAGACGGCTCGTCTTGCTTGAGGGGGAACAGGGGCTCGCAGAGTCCGCAGCGGCGTGGATTGCCCTCGAGCGCCGCACCAACGCCTCCTACTTCCAGAGCTACGCGTTCGCACGCACGTGGTTCGATGCCATCGGAAGACCCAACCATGCCAGGCCGCTGGTCGTGGTCATCTACCACGGCGAGACACCGGTCGGCCTGTTCCCCGCGACCACCGTACGGCTTCACGGGTTCCCCGTGCTCAGCTGGATCGGAGTCCCGGATGCCCAAGATCGCGGCGACATCCTGTTCGATACCGAGAGCGACCCCGACGGTGCACCGGAGTTCGTCGCCGAGGCCCTGAGGATGCTGCGTGCACGGGTTCCGCTCCACGCTCCGCTCTTCCTCAACGTCCCGCTGGATGGACTGGCGGCGCCTGCGTTTGACCGGATGCTCCTCCGGATTCCGCGGGGCGTGATGCCGGTCATCGACACGAGCGGCACCTTCGAGGAGTACCACGCCAGCCTGAGCAGGAGACGTCGATCCAGGATGGCGAAGGCCGAGGAACGCCTCGCGTCACTCGCGGATGCCACCGTCGAGTCGACGCCGGTGGACACGGAGGTTGGCTCCAAGCGGCTGGCGCAGGTGTTCGAGATCAAAGCCCGCCAGCGCGCCGCTGCAGGAAGACCGGCGACCTTCTCGGACGTCAACCAGCTGGCCTTCTGCCAAAACCAGTGCGGCGGAGACGTGAGCGGGACGGTGACCGTCCTGCTGCTTCAGGGCGTCGTGGCCGCCGGCGTGTTCACCGTGACGCACAACACCGAACTCGTGGGTGTGATAACGGCCTACGATGCCGAGTATGCTGCGCTGACGCCGGGTCTCCTGCTGCAGTGGTTGACCCTCCGAAAGTGCTTCGAGGGGCCGATCACCGAGTTCAACCTAGGCTGGGGTTGCGAAGCCTACAAGGTGCACTGGCGGCCGCGCCTGATCCACCTGTCAATGTACGTGGGCAAAGGGGTGGTTGGCCGCGCGCTGGCGTTCGCAGTGCACGCCCTGGACCGGCATGCAGCTCGAAGGGATCCCGCCGAAGCGACCCGCAGAGGTCTATGCGTGGCCGACGCTACGGCGTCAAGCAGCGACTAGTCGGTTTGCTCGGTGGCGACCTGCCCTGCGACGCCTACCGCAGCGTCTGCGGTGACCGGCTCTGCGACAGGCTCCGGAGCAGCAGACCGCCGCCGATCGATGCGCGGATCGACGTCGCCGCCACGACGACGGTCGACCTGCACCGACGGGGCGATCAGGGTCGCGGTGCGCCGATCGACGCCCAGCACCTGCGAGATCTTGGCCCTGCTGGCCTGACCACGCTCGAAGTTGTTGATCATCTCGGCCATCAGCCCGAACACCACGAACTGGACGCCCGCGAGAATGAACAGGACCGACAGCGTCAGCAAGGGCCGACCCGACAGGCTCTGTCCGGCGACGAGCGCCACGTAGGCCAGGTAACCCAGAATCGCCGTGCCCAGCGCCCCCAAGCCCAGCCCCACCGAGCCCAGGAAGTGCAGTGGGCGCTCGCGATAGCGGGACAGGAAGTAGACCGTCATGTAGTCGAACGCGCCACGCAGGTACCTCTCGGCGCCGTACTTCGACTTGCCAGCGGGACGCGGCAGGCTCTCGACGGGCACCTCGGTTACCGAGTAGCCCATCTGGGCAGCGAGCAGGATGAAGAAGCGGTGCAGCTCGCCGTAGCCGTACTGGACCAGATCGCGCGCCGCCTCGTGCCAGTAGGCCTTCAGCCCTGCGTTGAAGTCATGGAGTTCCACTCCTGTGGTGCTGCGCACCCAGAAGTTGAAGAACTTCGACGGAAGTCGCTTGCTCAGGGGGTCGCGGCGGATGACCTTGTACGCCGAGACGACTTCCCAGCCCTCCTGCACCTTACGGATCAGGCGCACGACATCGGCGGGGTCGTACTGCATGTCGGCGTCTGAAGTGACCATGATGTCGCCTCGGCCATAGGTGAAGCCGTTGGCCAATGCAGTCGCTTTGCCGAAGTTCCTGCGGTGCCGCAGCGCCCTGACACGAGAGTCCTTCTTGACCAGCGCGCTGATATGCTCCCACGTGTCGTCGGTGGAGCCGTCATCGATGAAGAGGATCTCGTAGCCCAGCTCGAGCGGCTCGAGGACATTGACCATCTGCTGGTAGATGCCCTCGATGGTATTGGACTCATTGTAGGCCGGGAGAATGACGGTGATGTCCACCGGACGCTCCGGCGATCCAAAACCCATCGCCAAATCGGTCTCCCTGCTAGTCATGCTCACTGTGCTCACCATGCCCCCACGTACCTTCCGTGCCGCGCGTCTTGCGCGATAGCGAGTGCCCGAGGAATTCTGGCCTCCACCGTGTTAATTCGGAAGATACGGCCGTCTCCATTAGTTCTTGCCCATCCCAAAACGAGCCGAGAATCCTGCCGCAAGCGCTCAGGCTGCCCCGAAGTGCCCACGGAAATGGTTCTCGGCAAGAGATTATATGCGCAGTATGCGGCGGCTAAACAGCGCGGGCTGCGAGCGGGAGCGGAATCGGTGAGCACAGGTGCTCTTCGAATCCGGCTTCGACGATGCGCACGAACCGGTCCGGCGGGCATGGCCGAGCGAACAGGTAGCCTTGCGCCACGTGGCAACCGATGCCCTCGAGGAACTCGACTTGGCTGGGAAGCTCGACGCCTTCGGCCACCACCTCGAGGTCGAGTTCGCGCGACAGCTCGACGATCATCGTCGCGATGGCGGCGCTTTGCGGATCCACGTGTGCGTCGCGCATGAACACCTGCGCGATCTTGAGCGTGTCCAGCGGGAACCGGCGCAGATAGCTCATCGCCGAGTAGCCCGTTCCGAAGTCATCGATGGCGATGCGCACACCCATGTCACGAAGCTCTTTGAGATTGAGCAGCACCCGCTGCATGCCGTGCATCGCGGTCGACTCGGTAATCTCAAGCTCCAGCCGGTGCGGTTCGAGATCGGCGGCAGCGAGGGCCTGGCGCACGTGCGACACGATGCCGGGATTGGTGAATTCACGGGCCGAGAGGTTCACGGCGACCCGACCCACGTCGAGCCCCGCTTCAAGCCACGCGTGCATCTGCGCGCACGCCGAGCGCAGCACCCACTGCCCGATGGGATCGATCAGACCGGACCGCTCGGCCAGCGGCACGAAGACGTGCGGCCCGATAAGCCCTTGGGTCGGGTGGTTCCAGCGCAGCAATGCTTCGGCGCCGATCACCTCGCCCGACCGGGCATCCACCTGAGGCTGGTAGTGCAGCTCGAACTCGTCGCGGTCAAGCGCGACGCGGAGCGCGGCCTCGAGCTCGAAGCGATCGCTCATCTCGGCGCTCATGGCGGGCTCGTAGCGGCTCCAGGCGTTGTGACCCCACTCCTTGGCGTGGTACATCGCCGTGTCCGCGTTCTTGATCAGGGTCGCCGAATCGTCACCGTCGTTCGGGCTCAGCGCCACCCCCATGCTGGCGCTGACCGAGATGTCATGTCCTTCGACGTGCACCGTGTCTTTGAGCCCTTCGAGCAGCCGCAAGATGAGAGCCTCGACTCCGTCCTGCCCCTCCACGCGAGCCAGGATCGTGAACTCGTCGCCGCTGTGTCGCGCGACGGTGTCCTCGGCACGCAAGAGACCCACGAGACGCTCACCCACCGCACGCAGCACCGCATCACCCACAGCATGGCCGAAGGTGTCGTTGATCGCCTTGAAATCGTTGAGGTCGACGAACACGACCGCGACCCATTCGCCCCTGCGCCGCGCATGCAGCAGCGCGCTGTCCAGCCGGTCGACGAACAGCAGCCGGTTGGGCAGGTCCGTGAGGCTGTCGTGGAATGCCATCCGCCTGATCAGACGCTGGGCCCGTGCCCTCTCCGAGACGTCTCGCATGATCGCCACGGCGGCGTTGACGTGGCGGTGCTCGTCGAAGACAGGGTAGACGGTCTGCTCGATCCAGCGCTCCGCACCGTCGGGGCCCTTCTCGAGCATGGTGCGCTCGCAGACCACACCCGCATCGAGCGCATGGGCGAGACCACACTCCTCACACGTCGCATCGTCTTCTCGGCGCTCCGAGCACATCTCGCCCACCTCGGCCCCGTGCGACAGCGAGGGCTCGAGTGAACGTGCGGCCGGGTTCGCGTACATGACCTTGCGGTCGTCGCCCACACACACGATCGCCGCCGGGCTGTGGTCGTAGATCTGAAGCGTGCGTTCGCGCTCCATGTCGAGCAGGTCTTCCAGGCGAAGGTGCCGGGCATAGAGGCTTTGCAGGATCAGGGTGCCCGTCAGTACCAGGGCCATGGCGGCCAGCCGAGCCGTCGCCTCCGCCGGATCGGGACTGAGCAGCTGCTCTGCGAAGACCCCGCCTCTCACGACCGCATCGACCCACGCGAGCCCGACCCACACCAGACACGCGACAGCGACGCCGCCCGCAGCGATGAGCGCCACGCGATCGGCGTTGCTGAGTCGAGGGTGGACTCGAGGTTCCAGTGGGTTTCTCCTTGGCGTCATGAAACGGGTATCGGTGCCAGCCTCGCACCCATTAAGCGAGCTTCTCGGTAGCGATTTGGCCTTTGCCAGGCGGGCGTCAGACGGCCATCGCCTGCCTCTCGATCGCGGGAACGCAGCGAACGAACGCATCGACGACCGTCGCGTCGAACTGGGTCCCCGCGCACGCACGAAGCTCCTCGATCGCCTGGGCGTAGTTGAGCGCCGGCCGGTAGGGCCTCTCCGAGGTCATCGCATCGAAGGCGTCTGCGACCGAGATGATTCGGGCGCCAAGCGGAATCTGCTCACCGGTGATGCCGGTGGGATATCCGCCGCCATCCCACCGCTCGTGGTGGTACTGCACGAACGGAACGACGTCTTTGAGGAAGTCGAGCGAAGACAGGATGTTGGCCGCGATGTCGGGATGGCGCTGGATCATCACGTACTCATCGGGCTCCAGACGGCCCGGCTTGTTCAGGATCGCGCTGTCGATCCCGATCTTGCCTATGTCATGCAGCAGCGCCGCGATGCGGAGCGTCTCAAGTTCTCCCGATGAGAACGCCATCTCCCGCCCGATCGCCAGCGCGTAGTCCGTCACCGCGCTCGAGTGGCCGTAGGTGTAAGGGTCTTTCGCGTCCACAGCCGAGGCCAGTGCACCAATGGTGCCCAGGAAGGTGTTCTCGAGGTCGACGTAGAGTTTCGCGTTGTCGATGGCCATGGCGAGCTGCCCGGCGAACGAGGCGACGACCTTCTGGTTCTCGGCACTGAACGCTTCGTCCGAGGAGACCTTGCTCACGTTGAGCACGCCGGTGACGTCGCCCTTGCACACCAGCGGGACGGCCAATGCCGAACGCGCACCTTCCGAGTAGGGCTCACTGCCGAAGCCCTGCTCATCGGCATCGACAAGCACGAGCGGCCGCCGGTTCTGCGCGACCCACCCGGCGATACCCTCACCCATCTCCACCCGGGTGGACGTCACGACATCATCCGAGAGCCCTCTGGCGCACTCGATGCGCAGCGTGCCGTCGGGCTGCACGAGCATGATCGAGCCGGCTTCGGCAGACGTCACGTTCATGACCTCGGCCAAAGCGCCGTCGAGCAGCGCCTCGAAGTGCGTGTCGCGCCCCAGCGCCCACGCGAGCGTGTTGAGGGCGGTGAGCTCGCGCACCCGCTGGTTGCGCTCCTCGAACAGCAACGCGTTGCGAAACGCGATCGAGGCCTCCGACCGCAGGATGCGCAGGAAGGAGTCGTCTTGCGCTGAGAACATCTCACCCGAGAGCTTGGGGCCAAGCAGCAGGGCACCAAGCACGGCACCTTCGCTGACCAGCGGAACCATCACTCGGATCTCGAGTTCACTGAGTGCCCGGGTCACCTCTTGATCGGCGCTGGGGTCGTCGGCGTAGATGATGGTGCGCCGGCAGTTCTCGAGCAGGTTCGCCACCTCGGACTCGTCGAAGGCGCGGCCGGTTCCGGTGACCTGTGCCTTCCCGCCAATGGTGTGCACCGCCGTCGCACCCGTGAGCCGCATGCCGGTCATGAGCTCTCGGGTCAGCGTGAACTCGAGATCGCTCAGGTCGAGTGTCGAGGACATCGCGGCGCCCAGACGCGCCAGGAGCACCTGGGGGTCGTAGGTCTTACGATAGAAGAGGGCGTCGGTGATGTGCTCGAGCCCGTGCCGAATGGGCTGGAACACGAAGACCGCTGCCAGCGAGACGCCCGCGAACAGCAGGTCAGGATGGATTCCCAGTCGCTGGGTGAGCTCGGCACGGGCCGCTACGGCTGCGGCGACCAGCATCGTCGCGAGCAACACCACAAGAAGCAGGTGCGCCGCGCTTCTGAGGGCAACGGCGCGGATGTCCATGAAGCGATGCTTGATCATCGCGTACGCGGTGAATCCCACCAAGAACAGCGACGAGAACGTGTTGAACTCCGACAGACTGTACGAGCCAACCAGGAGCGGTATCAGCAGGCCAAGTACAAGCGCTGTGACCGTGAACAGCCCGAAGCCCAGGAACAGGTACTTGAGCTGCGCTTTCTCGCGCCCCTCGACGCGGTAGTACTTGCGCGCCAGCACCACGACGAGCAACACGACTCCCAGTACGGTCAGCGCCATCCACACCGGGAACAACGCACCCGGCACGATGTTGGTGGTGTATTCGCCGAACTCCACCGACTGCACGACCAGCGGCGTGAACGTCGTGATCACCGCCATCGTCGCCGAGAAGGTGAACAGCGCGCGCCATCCCCACACACCAGCAGGGCTTCTTACCGGGAAGAGCACAGCGAAATAGAGCAGCATGCTGCCCATGCCAACAGCTGCGGCCATGGTCAGGCGGTTGAAGAACAGGGACGTATCGCTGAGTGCCGGCTGGTCCGACAGGAACGCGCTGGCCAACCACAGCACGATGAGGGCTACGGCGAAAGCAAACGCCCGATGAGCGGGACTCTTCCGGTTGCGTACGTAGACGGCTACCGCAAGCGCGCTGTGCGCGCTGCCCACGATCAACAGGCTTATGAGGCGAAGTGGATCCACTAGTTGGGCCACCAATTTTTGTTGGTTCCTGCCGCGACTAGTAGGTTATCGGCACTTCAGATGCGACGCTTGACGCTTGGCTAAGGGTTCACGTCTTCGGCGCGAAAACCCCGCTTGGCCAGCACATCGATGGTGTGCGGTGCATCCACACATGCCGGGATGCACGTCGAGCCCAAGTACTCCACCGGGGAACCCTCGGCGATGATCGGCATCCCTACCCGTTTCATGACGGTGAACAGCGGTGCGTCAGCCACCGACACCCACGCCTTGATGCCCCGCGGCACTCCCCACTCCAGCATCACTTGGGTGAGTCCGAGCATAACCAGCAGCCCTGCCGTTCTGCTCGAACGCTTGGTGGCCATGCGAGAGACCTCGACCACAAGCGCGGAATCGAGCCCAAGTGCCTCGAGGTCGAGGTACCGCGCTGCCGGCAGCTCCTGACAGCTACCTTGCAGGAGCCGACACGTACCAAGCAGCCGACCGTCGTCGTGAAACGCCAAGAAGTGCACCGCGTCGGCGTCGTACTCGTCGGTCTCAATCTCTCCATCGCAGGTCGCTGCGTCGATCCAGCCCTTCTCCAGGCAGAACACCTCGTAACGCAGCTGCATCGCCTGCCTCAGCTGCTCATCGGTCTCGCATACCACAAGCTGCATACCTACCCCCGCCTGATACATCATGAACGGACATGCAAGAACCCGGAGCGTGCTTGAATCACGTGCCGGCCAAGCGAAGGCTGACTCAGGCCACCGCAGCCTTCACAGCCGTAGCGAAGATGTTCTGATTCGCGAGCGCCCGTGCCACTTGGAACCGCTCCACCCCTTGGGACCTGCGACGGTCCAGCAGCATCTCCATCTCAGCGTGGTCAAGCGAGTGATACTCCCCACTCGCCTCCCTGCCATTGATCACGAAGTTGTTGAGTGCCCACTGCGCAACACCGCTGGCAAGAAACACCCCGGTGCTGCGAAGCACTGTCGATGCCTGGCGGTGCACTCCCCATATGTTCTTCACGCGCGAGTAGTGGTCTGCCACAAGCGCGCTGACGGCGAACTCGGGCGCCGGGCTCGTGACCACGAGGATCCCGTCGGGCTTGAGTACGCGCAGAAGCTCCCCCACCGTGAAGTCCGGGTCGGGCAGCGCGTAGAGCACGTTGATGCTCAGAATCCTATCGAAGGTGGCGTCCGCGTAAGGCAGCGGAGCTGTCAGGTCGCCGCGTGCAAAGGCCACGTTGTCCAATGCGCCGCACTTCGCACGCGCGCGCTCGAGCATCTTGGGCGAGAAGTCGAGACCCTCGATGGTGACGTGTGGTGGCTGCTTCTGATGGATGAAGTGCTCGAAGTTGCCGGTACCGCACCCTGCATCCAGCACCCGCATCCCCGGCTCGAGTTCGAGCGCCTGATAGGTGTCCCACAGCAGCGCCCGATATGGCATCAGGGTGTAGACGCTGTCATACACCCGGCTGTACAGATTCCAGAAGGCGTCTCGCCCCGTGGACTCGCGCGAACCGACCTGCTGCATGAGCAAGCCCCCTTTTGTGGCCCCAAGCCTTCGCGTTACGCGACCTGCCCGAACTCTATGGTGCGGGCGCAGCGTCAAGTGTGACGCTTGTCACAGTTGAATTCCAGTCTTTGGCAGGTGCCATACAGCTCTTGCCAGTTGGGGAAAAAGGGAGTCAACTGATGGCAGTATTGCGCGCGTGAGCCGTTGCCGTTCGCGCGCAACCGAGACGAGGGGCAGGGGATACGCAATGACACCGGACATGTTGGACTCAGCGAACCAAGGCACGTTGGCGGCGATGTCGGGCGCGTACTCGCTATTCGGGCTGGTCTTCGCCGTAGTCATCATCGCATCGCTTTGGAAGATCTTCGCCAAGGCGGGACAGCCCGGCTGGGCAGCGATCGTGCCCATCTACAACTACTACATCATGCTCAAGATCGTCGGTCGCCCCGGTTGGTGGATCATCTTGCTGTTCATCCCGATCGTGAACTTCGTCATCGCGCTGATGGTGACCTACGAGCTCGCCAAGGCGTTCGGCAAGGGCATGGGGTTCTTCCTGGGCATGCTCTTCTTCGGCTTCATCTTCTATCCGATCCTGGGCTTTGGCAGCGCGCAGTACCAAGGACGTGCCGCGTAGAGGCACTATGGCAGCCAAACCTGCCGAGAAGACACGAAGGCCCCGTCGGTGACGGGGCCTTCTGCGTAGGGTCGAATTCTTCCAGACAGCCGCCAAGCTGCGGCTTGGGTGCCCTAGCCGCGCTTCGTGACCTCGATCAGGTGATAGCCGAACTGCGTCTTCACCGGACCGTGCACCACGCCCACTTCGTCGTTGAAGCACACGTCGTTGAACTCCTTGACCATCTGGCCGGGCGAGAAGGTGCCAAGATCGCCGCCCCGCTGCCCCGATGGACACTGGGAATGCTGCTGTGCGAGATCGGCGAAGTCCGCGCCGCCTTCGATCTGCTGCTTGAGGTCGTTGGCCTGTTCCTCGGTGGGAACGAGGATGTGACGAGCCTGCGCTTTCACCATGAGAAGCACCCTTCCGTACACGTTGCCGTTCAGCGGTCAGTCTCGAAGCCTACCGAGACGTGCGACGATATGCCACCATCTTCGCATGGACATCGATCTGAGCAGCTTCAGGTGGGGGATCGAGCACGAATTCGCTGCCGTTGACGCGACCGGCGAAGTGCTCGACTTCTCCAACACCACCTTCGAGCAGATGGACCGGGTCATCGAACGCCTGCCGGTGTTCGACTCGGATTACCCCGGCCTGCGCGTGGGCGACTTGGGAATCAAGAGTAAGCGCTGGTACATCGAGGGGTTCGAGCGGTTCTCGGCAAACGGGGAGTACCTGCGCACCGACCCCAAGGGATTCGAGATCCGCACGCCGGTCAGCGCGTCACTCGATATCGCGATCGACACGCTGCGCACCGATGTCGAGCGCTGGGACGAGGCGGCCCACGGGTTCGGGTACCGCCGCGCGAGGGTCTCGCTCAACCCCCTGCGAGGCGAGTTCGTCC
>CAYXQU010000003.1:0-23432 GCA_964467305.1 uncultured Eubacteriales bacterium | reverse complement strand
GCAGGTGCCTGAGGTCGAACAGGCCGTCGACATCACGATGGCCGAACCGCCGGTTGCTGAGCCCGAGATTCCGCCCGTGGGAGTCCAGGCTCCACCCCAGCCGCTGTACCCGCTGATCCCGGTGGCGCCCTTGCCTGATGCGGCTGTGCCTGTTGTGCCGGTGATCGAAGCCGGAGAACCCGCTCAGCCCACGATTCCCATGTCCCTGCTCGAAGATGCCGCTGTCGCTGATGCAACCGGCGGCGAGGGGAGCGACACCGAACCCAAGGCGGAGTTCGCGCGAGATCTGATGGCACTCGGGCTCGGGGAGCTGCCGATCGCCGAACCGTCGTCAGCCCCGACGCACGCCACCGAGGAACCGCCTGCCTCCAGCGCGATTGTGGCGGATGCCGCAAGCATCGACGACATAGCTGCGACCGAATCCAGCCACGGGGACTTCGATGTCACCGACATCATCGAATCGCTCGGCGCGGTCGAGCCGGTACAGCCAGAGGTGTCGGAAGCGGACGAGACCGACATCCCGGATGGTTTCGATCGTGAGCTCATCGAGGACGCCGTGGACACTCCCGCGTCGGGCGTGATCTCGACAGACGCCTACCTGAGCGGTGAGGGCTTGGGCACAGGATTGTCCTCGAGCCTCAACGATGAGCTGTCTGCGCTCACGGGCGCCGAACGGCGAAGCGCACATCCGCGCCCCCAGGCCAGCGTCAAGCCGCTCGGCGCAGTCGGCGGCATCCGGAGAGATCCACGTGTCGACCGTGAGACGCTGCTCAAGATCATCGATGGCTTAGAACGACTCTAGGAAGGCGAGCAGCGATGCAGTCAGTAAAGGTCGTTGTCACCGGGCCGTTCGATGCGGGGAAGACCACCTTCATCCGCTCGGTGAGCGAGATAACGGTCCTCTCTACCGAGCGGCAGGTTTCTGACTTCTCGGACGATGGTCATGGCGAGACGACCGTCGCCATGGACTTCGGGCGCATCACGGTCTCCGATGATGTCGTGCTCTACCTCTTTGGGACTCCGGGGCAGTCCCGGTTCTCGTTCATGTGGGAGACCCTCTCTGAGGGCATGTTGGGGTTCGTGGTCGTGGTCGACGCCGCCGAGCCGCACTCTTTCCAAGACGCCAGGGACATGATCGCGTTCTTCACCGAGATGTCGGATGTACCGTTCGTCGTGGCCGCCAACAAGGTCGATGCCGACGACACGGACTTCCTTCTTCAGGTCCGAAAGGACCTCGAACTCTCAAGCGGCGTGCCGTTGCTCCCCATGGATGCGCGCGACAAAGAGTCCGTCAAGGCCGTGCTGCTCGCTCTTCTGCGGCGTATCGTCGAAAGCATGAACTGACCCGTGCAGCTGTCTCCGATCATCGGTCTGAGCGCTGCGGTTGCGGTGTTCGCCATCGCTTTGGTGGTGTTCGTCGTCACGCTGGTGCGCTCAGTCAAGCGCGAGAAGCACGAGGCAGCACTGCAGGGGATGAACGCCTACCAGTCGATGCCCGTGGCCGTGGGAAACGTCGACACCGCACTCGACGAATCGGTCTTCTCGCACGATGCCCCTGCGCTTGCTGCGCCCGCCGCGGCCGCCCCCGAGGATGATTCTGCACAGAGCCCCTTTGGCGAGGATGCCTTGGACGGCGTGCTCTCCGGCAACATGGAGCCTGTTGAGTACCCGGCTCCCTGGGTGGTGAATCGCGAGGCGCTGGACAAGCTTGTTCCCGGTGTACACGCCGGCAGGGTCGTACCGCCATGGGGCGATGTGCTGCCGGAAGTCCATCTCGAATCTGCCCCTGCGCCTGAACCGCAGCCAGCACCCGAACCGGAGCCCGAACCCGAACCGGCACCTGCACCAGCGCCTCAGCCCGAACCCGAACCGGCACCCGAACCGGAGCCCGAACCCGAGCCTGAGCCCGAACCAACGCCGGAGCCGGAGTCCGAGCCCGAGTCCGAAGTGGTGAGGCGGCCAACGGTCGTGGTCCATCTGTCAGAGCGCATCGAGCCACTGCCGGAGCGGCAGGGCACTCCAGCGGCACGCTATCTGCCCGAGCCGCCCGCCGCTGACGATCAGATCGCCGAGATGCGCCTGGCAGCACCGGTCGAGATGTGGTTCGGCGATGCGCGAGTCGGCGTGCGTGCGGGCAGTGCGACCCACGAGCGCTTCATGCGCTACGCCAACAACCTTCTCAGTGACCTTCACGCAAGTCGCCTTACAAGCCGATAAGAGACTGTGAGGCCGGATCCGCGGCGGATGGCAGCGGTATGTCCGGTGAGCCCGTGCGGCACTACGCAAGGGGAAGGTTGCAGTGGCGGAAACGGCACAACGGCTCGGTCAGCTTCTGATGCGTGCCGGGATCATCAGCGATAGACAGCTCAACGATGCCCTCGAGGTCAACGCTGCGACGGGTAGCCCCATCGGGCGTGTGTTGGTCGACCTCGGATACGCTTCGCAAGGGGCGATCCTCTCGGTCATGGCCAAGCAGATCGGCATCGAGTACATCGACTTCAGTGAACGCCACCCTGATGCCAACGCGGTGGCGGTCATCCCGCGTGAACTCGCGGAGCGCTACGTGCTCATGCCTATCGAGATCAAAGCCGGCACCCTGGTGGTCGCTATGGCTGATCCCCAGAACGTGCTGGCGCTCGACGATGTCCGGATCATCAGCGGACTCGAGGTGCAGCCTGCGATCTCGACCCGCGACGACATCATCGCCGCCATCGAAGAGTACTACCAGGTCGCCGAGCACACTGACAGCGACGAGTTCTTGCTGGGCGCGCCCGGAATGTCCGATGACGAACTCGCGGATCTGACGAACGTCGAGTCCGAGGCTCCTGCGGTCAAGCTGGTCAACTACATCATCCAGAAGGCGGTCACCGACCGGGCATCCGACATCCACATCGAACCGCAAGAGGGCGACCTCAGGGTTCGATTCCGTGTCGACGGCGTGCTCCATGAGGTCATGCGGAGTCCCAAGTCGGCGCAGCAGGCGATGTTGTCTCGATTCAAGATCATGGCCGACATGGACATCGCGGACTCGCGCCGCCCACAGGATGGCCACTGCGCGGTCACGGTGGGAACGCACCGCATGGACTTCCGAGTCTCGACGCTGCCCACCGTGTACGGCGAACGGATCGTGCTGAGAATCCTGCGCAAAGACTCCATCTTGCTGCAGCTCTCGGATCTGGGATTCCTGCAATCCACTCTGGATCGCTTCCAGACCTCCTTCACCAAGCCCTACGGCGCGATCCTCGTGACCGGACCCACGGGATCGGGCAAGTCGACGTCGCTCTATGCCGCGATCAACGTGCTCAACGACCCGGGTCGCCACATCATCACCGCCGAGGACCCCGTCGAGTACCGGCTGCCGGGCGTGAACCAATGCCAGGTCAATCACAAGGCCGGACTCACCTTCGCGCGCGCCCTGCGCTCCTTCCTGCGATGCTCGCCCGACGTGATTCTGGTGGGCGAGATTCGTGACCAGGAGACCGCGCATATCGCGATCGAGTCCGCTCTCACGGGCCACCTCGTACTGTCGACGCTGCACACCAACGATGCGGCCAGTGCCGTCTCACGCCTGATCGAGATGGGTGTCGAGCCGTTCTTGGTCTCCTCGGCGGTCGACTGCGTCTTGGCCCAGCGTCTCGCGCGTCGCCTGTGTCCCGACTGCAAGCAGCCGGTCAAGCCCAAGGCCGAGGTGCTCATCAACGCCGGATACCCTGCCGATAACCTACCCGATACCGTGTATCGGGCCATCGGCTGCAAGAAGTGCGGCAACACCGGCTATCGCGGACGTGTGGGCGTGCATGAGGTGCTCATGATGTCCGAGGAGATATCGCGGATGTGCGTCGAAGGCGCCACCGCTGAGGTGATCAAGCAACTCGCGATAGACCAAGGTATGCTTACCTTGAGGCAAGATGGTCTTGAGAAGGTTCGCATGGGCGAGACGTCCATCGAAGAGGTCATGCGCGTGATCGTATGAGTAGTGCGATCGGCACGAGGAACTGAGGAGTCAACGTGACCACGTTCAACTATTCGGTTCGAGACCGGATGGGCCGGACCCTCAAGGGGAAGCTCGACGGCGAGAGCAAAGATGCTGTGCAGGCCCGTCTCACACAGATGGGCTACATCATCGTTCAGCTCGAGCAGCAGGGCGGTCTTGCTGCGCTCAACGAGATCAAGTTCGGCACGGGTGTCAAGCAGAAGGACGTGGCGATCTTCGCGAGGCAGTTCTCGACGATGATCGATGCGGGGCTGTCTCTCACGAAGTGCCTGGCGATTCTCTCCCAGCAGACCGAGAGCGCAGGTCTCCGAGACGTCATCACGCAGATCGGCAAAGACGTTGAGTCGGGACAGTCGCTCTCGGATGCGCTGGGCAGGCACCCGAAGGTCTTCCCGCCCATATTCACCAGCATGGTTCGTGCGGGTGAGACCGGTGGTGTGCTCGACGAGGTTCTGAACCGCGTGGCCGATCACCTCGAAGCCGAGCTGACGCTCAAAGGCAAGATCAAGTCCGCAATGACGTACCCGGTCGCCATGGGTGGGCTGGTGCTGATCGTGCTCGCCGCGATGATGATCTTCGTCGTTCCCACGTTCGAGAAGATGTTCTCTGACATGGGTGGCGAGCTGCCCATGATCACGCAGCTGCTCGTGGACGCCTCGGACTTCGTCTCCGGTTGGGGCGGCCTCATCGCGCTGATAGGCATCATCGTCTTCGTCGTGGTGTTCAAATGGTGGTCCAAGGGCCCGGGCCGGACCATCTGGGATGGCGCGAAACTCAGCATGCCCGTGTTCGGCCCGCTGGTCCGCAAGATCGCGCTTGCGAGGTTCACACGGACCTTCGGCACCTTGGTCGCCGCGGGCGTGCCCATCCTCACCGCGCTTGACATCGTCGCCGACACGTCGGGCAACGAGGTTATCGCCAACGCTGTCCGGCGCGCCAGGTCGGCCATCAAGGAAGGCGAGACCATCGCCAAGCCGCTCTCGGAGAGCAAGGTCTTCCCGTCCATGCTCGTGCAGATGATCGCGGTTGGCGAGGAGACGGGTGCACTCGACCAGATGCTCAACAAGGTCGCCGCGTTCTACGAGGAAGAGGTCTCGACCGCGACCGATGGTCTGACGTCGCTGATCGAGCCGCTGATGATGGCTTCACTGGGTGTGATCGTGGGTGGCATCGTCATCGCGCTGTACATGCCTATGTTCCAGGTCATCAGCCTGGTGAACTGACGACGGGTCCTTTTCCAACTTGTGAATCGGAGGGCGCCCCAGGGGCGCCCTCCGCGCGTGTGGGTAAGAAAACTTGAGAAAAGCGCTAAAGCCCACGCATGCGGTGCCGATACATACCCTGTCAGTCGAGGTGGCTAAATGGGCCACCCACGTACCCCAAGAGGGGGAAGGAGGTGCGACAGCATGAAGCTGTTCCGTAAGGAAGAGGGATTCACCCTCGTCGAGCTCATGGTCGTCGTTCTCATTATCGGTATTCTTGTTGCCATCGCTATCCCGGTCTTCAACGCGGCCAAGGCCAACGCCCAGAAGCGTTCGTGCCACGCCAACCAGCGCACCCTCGAGGGCGCTGCTCAGACCTACTCGGCTGAGAACAACGGCGCTATGCCCGCCGACGTTGCCGCGCTCGTTGGCAACTACGTCAAGGTCGCCCCGACTTGCCCGCGTACTGGCTCCTCTGCCGCAACCGGTTACACCCTCACCAACGGCACCGTCGCGGACTGCACCGGTGGAGAAGGTACCGCCGGGGATCACGATCACTTCTAGGATCGACGATTCATCAGCTTGAGCCGAAGGCCGGCGGGATATCCCGCCGGCCTTCGCTTTGGTGTCGCCGCTCAGGCGCGCTATGCTTCGCTTCGAGTTTCTTGCGATAAGGGGGCCACCGCTGGACACGCTCTACCACATCGTGATGTTCGTTCTCGGCTTGGCCTTCGGCTCGTTTGCCAACGTCGTGATCTGGCGTTTCCCGCGGGGCGAGTCGGTGTCGCACCCGCCGTCGGCATGCCCGAACTGCCACACGCCCATCCGCTGGTCCGACAACATCCCGGTCGCTTCGTGGTTGCTACTGCGCGCGCGGTGTCGGGACTGCAGCCAGCCCATATCGGCCCGGTACCCGGCTGTCGAGCTGATCTCAGGGTCACTGTGGCTTCTGGCTGGCGTGCGGTGGGGTATGACTGTGCAGGCGGCGTTCGCGGTGGCGATGTTCTACACGCTTCTGCTGCTGGCGTTCATCGACTTGGATACCATGCGGCTTCCCAACCCGCTGGTGGGCCTGCTTGCCGGTATCGGGACGTTGGGCGCTGCGATCACGCAGGTCGCCGTCGCCGACGCCGTTCCACTGACGTTGCCGGCCGGCGTGGTGGCGAATTCCGCGCTCGCGACCTCAGCAATCGGTGCCGTGGCCTCTGCGGGGGTTGCTCTGGCGATCGCAGCGACGTACTCGATGGTTCGCAAGCAAGATGGGTTCGGCATGGGCGATGTGAAGCTCCTGGGGGCGATCGGTATCTTCTTGGGGCTCTACGGCGTACTTGTCTTGTTCCTTGGTGCGATTCTGGGTTCGCTCTATGGCGTGGTGGCCGGGATTCGATCCGGCGAGGGGTTCTCCGGCAAGTTCCCGTTCGGCCCCTTTCTCGCGCTGGCCTCGGTGATCGTCGCGCTCTACGGGCCTGCCGCCTGGAGCTGGTACACGGGGCTCCTTGGCTGACCCAGTGGGAGATGAATCACATTTTCTGGTCTCGCGCTCTACAGTGACGCTCTACGCTGGCCGATAATCCCTAGTGCGCGGGTCCGCCTGAGGATCGTCGGGGACGACGATCGGGACCCAGTGGTACACGCGGAGTTGACAAAGCTGGATGTGGTATTCTTCGCGTGTAGCCGACAAGTAGTCACAAACGTAGCCGTGTCGTAGTAGCAGTCGAGGGAGGGACCTGTTGGCACCCGTGTCGTTCGGCGCACCCCCGCCGCCTGTGGGGCTCGATATCGGCACCGATCTCATTCGTCTGGCCCAAGTGAGGCAGACGAACGCTGGTCCGCAGCTGACTGCATACAGTTCTGTTCCTATGCCGTCTGGCGCTGTGGTCGAAGGCGAGATCGTTGACCCGGTCGCAGTCACCGGAGCGCTCCGCGATCTATGGCGCCACGCTGGCGTCAGCTCGCGTGAAGTCGCCATCGGGGTATCCAATCACAAGGTCGTAGTGCGGCTCATCGAGCTTCCCTTCATGGAGGCCAATGAACTCGCCGGGGCGATCCAGTTCCAGGCCCAGGACTACATCCCAATTCCGGTGGATGAAGCGATCATCGACTTCCACGTGATCGGGGAGTACGTCACCCCGGCCGATGAGCACATGATGGAGGTCATGTTGGTCGCTGCAGAGCGTGACATGATCGCCTCGGCAGTCGCCGCGATAGAGGGTGCCGGCCTGAAGCTCATGCAAGTAGATGTGACCGCGTTCGCGCTCGTACGCTCGCTTCTCGGCACATCGCAGACATGGCTGCCCGACGAGGCCGAAGAGCCGAACTCGGCGACCGGCATCGTCCACATGGGCTCCGGCATCACCAACATCGCGGTCGTCGAAGCGGGCATCCCGCGCTTCACGCGCGTCTCGTCGCTTGCCGGCAACCACTTCACGCAAGCGATCGTGAACACGCTGAATATCACCTACGACGATGCCGAAGACCTCAAGCTTCGCGCGGGCCTGCCCAGTCTCGACGGCGGCACGTTGCCGCTGGACACACCGGACGGGCACCGGATCGTCACCGCACAAGAAGTGCTCGAGCGCGAGGCGAACAAGTTCATCGCAGAGGTTCGCCGCTCACTCGACTACTACCTGACCCAGGTCACCCAGGTTCGTACCATCACGAAGATCGTCCTCTCGGGCACCAGCGCGGGGATCCCCAATCTTGCTGCGTATCTCGAGAAGGGCCTGCAGACCCAAGTCGTGTTGGGAGACCCTCTGGCGTTCGTCGCCGCGAGCGGTGCTTCCGAGCAGGCGGTCCTGGCCGACAAGGCCGGCAGCGCGCCAGCCATCGGACTGGCCCTGGGGGGTGTGTCGTAGATGTTGCGCATCAACCTGCTGCCCCCTGAGGTTCTCGAACGACGCCGCTGGGAGAAGTGGTATCAGTACGTGTTCTTCGCCTTCTTCGCGCTGCTCGTCTTGGCGCTGCTTGTCGCGGCATGGCTGTGGCTGATGGCGCAGACCAAGCAAGACACGTTGCAGGGCTTGAAAGAGACGAGCCAGCAGTATCAGGCACAGGCTGCCGCCTTCTCGGTGTTCGAGAAGAAGCGCACCGAGCTCTCCGAGCGCGAGGCGCTGGTCAACCAAGCGCTCGCCGGTCGTGTGAACATGGGCCGTCTCGCCGACGACATCTCACTGATCCTGCCCGAGGAGGTATGGGTCGAGGCGCTGCGCGTGAGTCAGGACACCGGTCTGGACATGGACGCCTACACGCCGCTTTCCAGCAGCAAGTCCTCTAACGTCGGATACAAGTCGGTCGCGAAGACACTCGTGCGCCTTGATTCTCTGGCTGACCTCGAAGAGGTCTGGCTGGCTGCTGCTTCCTCCACCGAATACGGAGCGTGGCAGGTCGAAGCCGGATCAGCGACACCCACGACCACTGCGGACGTGGTCCGTTTTCAGGTCAACGGTAAGGTCGCACGCGACCCGTCGACGCCCGCAGGCGTGACCGGACCGTCGGTCAAGCCCATCGGCGGAGCGGACTAGGGGGGCGACATGCAGATATCACCGCGCGACCAACTGCTCCTCACCGTTGTCGGCCTCATCGTCGTGCTCGCGGCCATCATCGGCTTTCTGATCGTGCCCCAGGTGGGCACACTCACCGCACTCGATGCCGAGATCGACCAGGCGCGACGCGATGTCGAGGTGCAGCAGACGCTGCTTCGCCAGCGCGAAGCCATGAAAGACGAGGCCGCGCAGACCGATGCCAAAGCGCTCAAGCTGGGTGCTCTTGTGCCGGACCGTCCCGACCTGCCGTCGCTGATCATCGAGCTCCAGGACATCGCCTTTGCGGCCGGCGTCAAGCTGACCGCTGTCACGCCCGGGGCGCCCACCGACTCGGAGAGCGGCACCTACACCGTGATACCACTCGATATGACCGTCGAGGGCACTTGGACCGACGTCGTCGACTTCTTGCAGAGGCTGCCGAAGCTCACGCGGGGCATCCGAACCGTTGAGTTCGCTGCCAACGTCATCGAGTCAGAGGAGCTGTCGCTGTACTCATCGCAGGGCTTCGTGAAGGTTGAGGCCTATTCCGTTCCATCGTCTCCCACCGCTGATCCTGCGGCGCCTGAGACCGTCGAGCCGGCTCCGGCACAGTAGGGGGGCAGTCATGGTCGATACCGTTCCTCAGGCCGATCAGGCACTCGAATCGTCGGTCGAGCCCGAGAAGCAGGCGAAACCGTCGTTCCTCGCGTCAACCAACGGGAAGATCGTCATCGCCGTCGTCTCGGTGTTCATGCTCCTCATCGTGGCTGGCATCGCGCTGTTCTTCTTCTTCATCCAGGCACCCTCGGTGGACCTCGCTCCTGTCGCTACGACGCCTGCCACAAGTGGCACCGAAGAGCCGGCCGTCGCCGAACCGGTTGAACCCGAGGATCAGCCACTTTCGTCCACGTTCGTCTTCCGCAACATCTTCAAGCCAAGTGTCAAAGCTCCTGCCCCGCCTAAGGACACATCGAGCGGCGACACTGATGGGGATGGCGACGGAGGATCCGGCACGACGGCGGGCGCCAATGAGCTCATGCTCGTGAGCGTGCAGACCTCCGACGGCGAGCGCACCGCGACGTTCTCCTGGAACGGCGAAGAGTACGTCTTGTCCAAGGGGGACACGATTCCCGGAACCCCGTGGAAGGTCGTCGATATCTCGTCGACCTCTGCTTCGGTGATCTACGGAGACAGCTCACCCATCGAGCTCACCGTGGGCTCGAGCGTCAGCAAGTAGCGCGTGCTGGCCGCTCGGCCCCAATGTCCGCACGTACCCTCCGGGAAGGCATCATGGAATACGTGACCGCCGGCGAATCGCACGGCCGAGTACTCACCGCTATCGTCACCGGCGTACCCGCGGGCGTCATCATCGACGCTGCCCGCATAGATGCGGATCTCGCTCGGCGTCAGTCAGGGTACGGTCGCGGAGGGCGTCAGCGTATCGAGACCGACAAGGCCTCGATCCTCTCGGGCGTACGGTTCGGCAGATCGATGGGAACACCCATCGCGTTGGCTGTAGCGAACCGCGATTGGGACAACTGGACCGACGTGATGGCTGTCTCGGGTGACAAGCCGCAAGGAATCAGGGAGATCCAGCCCCGCCCCGGCCACGCCGATCTGTCCGGAGTCATGAAGATCGGCTCGGACGACACGCGCGACATACTCGAGAGGGCCAGTGCCCGCGAGACCGCGGCTCGTGTCGCGGCTGGTGGAGTCGCCAAGGCGTTCCTTGCTGCTGTGGGTGTCGAAGTCCGATCCTACGTCACCGCGATCGGTGCCGTGGCGATGGGCCCGGTCGATGATCCCGGAGCCGTGGACGCAGACGCCGTCGAGCGCAGTGAGGTCCGCTGCCCTGACCCTGAGGTGTCCGCGCTGATGATGCGCGCCATCGACGCGGCGAAGGGCGAGGGAGAGTCTCTGGGCGGCGTGTTCGTGGTGACTGCGACGGGCTGCGTGCCGGGAATCGGCGGTTACGCCGAGGCTCTCACCCGCCTCGACTCGAGGCTCGGCGCGGCGATCATGTCGATTCCTGCCATCAAGGGCTTTGAGATGGGGGACGGCTTCGCGCTGGCCGCCACACCCGGGAGCCTGGCTCACGACGAGATCCTGTACGAGGCCGGCCGGGGCGTGTTTCGCGAGACCAACCATGTGGGCGGAGTCGAAGGGGGCATGACCAACGGTGAGACCGTGGTCGTTCGTGCCGCGATGAAGCCCATACCCACGCTCATGAAGCCGCTTCGGAGCATCAACCTCGACACCAACGATTCCGCGCTCGCCAGCACCGAACGCAGCGATGTGTGTGCCGTGCCGGCGGCTGCGGTGGTCGCCGAGGCCGAGGTTGCTTTCGTGCTGGCCAGAGCGTACCTCGACAAGTTCGGCCGTGATTCGATGGACGACGTGTTGTCCGCCGTCGATGCCTACCGGGCGCGTGTCGCCCGATGAACCACATACTGCTCATCGGTTTCATGGGCGCCGGGAAGACCACCGTGGGCCGCATCGTGGCCGAGGAGATCGGTCGCCCGTGCATCGACCTCGACGACCTGATCGTGAGTAGAGACGGTCGCCCAATCGCCCGCATCTTCGATGAGTCCGGCGAGCAGGCGTTCCGAAAGCTCGAATCGGAGGCGCTCGCTTCGCTCAACGACGAACCGCCCAGCGTCGTGGCGTGCGGCGGTGGTGTCGTGCTGTCCGACTCGAACCGGACCGCCCTGACGACACTGGGGACCGTCGTGTACCTCAGCGTGAGTGTGGGGGAGACGATGGCCCGGGTGGGAACCGATCCCAGCAGGCCGCTGCTCGCATGCGGGGCGCTGCAAGCGGGTCGGCTCCTGGCCTCACGTGAATCGCTCTACGCGGCAGTCGCCGACATCTGTATCGACACGGTGGGACGTACCCCCGTCGAGGTCGCCGAGTCGGTCGTCTCGGAACTGCGTGGTAGGGGCGTGGCATGAGCTACTCGCGTGTCGAGGTCGCCCCGGGTGGTCGCGGCTACGAGGTCGTCATCGGCCCCGGGGTCATCGACGATGCGGGAGCGCTGATCGCGCAAGTGAGCGACGCTCGCAAGGTGGCACTGCTTTGCGACGAGAACGTAGGTGAGATCTACGGCGCGAGAGTCGCCGCTCAGATCGCGCGAGGCGGCTTCGAGGTCGTCGCCTTGACCTTTCCGGCAGGCGAGACGTCGAAGACATGGCAGCTTGCCGGCGAGATCATCGAATCGCTGGCGTCGGCCGGCCTCGGTCGCGACGATCTTGTGGTGGCGCTGGGCGGGGGGGTCGCCGGCGACCTCATCGGATTCGCCGCCGCGTCCTACCTGCGCGGCGTGGACTTCGTACAGATTCCCACAACGCTACTTGCGCAGGTCGACTCATCGGTGGGTGGGAAGACCGGCGTCGATCTACGGGCGGGCAAGAACCTGGCTGGTGCTTTCAAACAGCCACTCATCGTGCTCGCGGACACCACGGTGCTCTCCACGGTTCCCGACATCGAGTGGACCAGCGGACTGGCCGAGGTCGCCAAGAGCGCCATCATCGATTCCGAGGAGTTCACCGCGTGGCTTGAGCGCAACGCTTCGCAGCTTCTGCAGCGTGATGAGGCGTCCATCATCGATGCGGTGGCTCGGAGCGTCGAGTTCAAGGCAGCCATCGTGACCGCCGACGAGCGGGAGGCCGGTCAGCGCGAGTGCCTCAACTACGGACACACGCTGGGCCACGCGATCGAGGCCGTCGCAGGATACGGCGTGGTGCCCCACGGCATCGCGGTGGCCGAGGGCATGCGATTCGCTGCACGCTTGGCTGTGGAGGTCAGGGACGCATCCATGAGCTTCGTCAGGCGCCAAGATGACCTACTCGATGCTCTGGGGCTGCCGTTCATGCCTGAAGCGATGCCCGCCGATGAGATCTTGGCGGCCATGCGGTCGGACAAGAAGGCCAGGCAGGGTGAGGTTCGTTTCGTCTTGGCTGCGCGGCCGGGGGATTGGTCATGTGATGCGGTGCCGGAGGCTGTCATCCGGCAGCATCTTGAGGCGTGGGTGGATTCGAAGCTCGGTGACAGGCCATCGGTTCCCGATGACGCGGAGGTAGACTGATGCGCATCCTGGTCATGCACGGACCCAATCTGAACCTGCTTGGGACTCGTGAACCGTCCGTCTACGGTTCATCCAGTCTCGGCGAGATCGATAGTCGACTCAAAGCGTTCGGTTCGAAGCTTGGTGTTGAAGTCGAGTCCGTGCAGTCCAATCACGAAGGCGAGCTGATCGACGCGCTGCATGCGTCGACCGGCGAGTTCGATGGGGTGGTGCTGAACCCGGGTGCGTTCACCCACTACTCGTATGCCCTGCGTGATTCGGTGGCCTCTGTTCCCGTACCCGTGGTCGAAGTCCATCTGAGCAACGTTCACGCACGTGAGGAGTTCAGGGCCAGAAGTGTGATCGCGCCTGTGTGCATCGGTCAGATAAGCGGGTTCGGCGTGCACTCGTATGAGCTTGGAATCCGCGCTGTGATGGGCGTCACGAGCGGCTCAAGCCCGCTGTCGTGAGTGCCGATAGAGTAGCGGGAACATATATTTTGTGATGCGCTGCCCAGCGGATGGAGGACGGCGCGAGGAGGCACTCGTGTTTCGCAACAGTGAGAGTGTTCGCGGCGACTCGGGCTTCACGATCGCCGAGTACATCGCAGCGATCGCCATTCTGATGACCGTTGTCATTGGGGCGATGACGGCGATCACCTATGCCAGCACTACCAACGCCAGCACCGTCCGTCGCGATGAAGCGACGACTTTGATGAACCGCCAGATCGAGCTCGCGCGCAACCAACCCTACGACGATCTTGGATCCACTTGGCCGGGCACCAACCCCGAAGAGGTGGGTGACTACACGATCGACACCGAGGTGGGATGGGCTCGAGACGACGATGATCGCGCGACTGCACGCCTGGTCAAAGTGACCGTCTCGTGGGAGACCCCCCGTCCTGGCAGCGTCTCCGCGCAGACCCGAATCTTCGGCAAGTCCGACATCAGCAATGTCGGTGACGTGATCATCAACGTGCTCGAGCCCAAGTCAAATGGTGACAACGACCCCGTGCAAGGCGTGGCATTTCAGCTCACGCCGAGTCTGGGTTCAGTTCAGCGTGTGACGAGCGATGCCGAGGGAGTCGCCTTCTTCGGCAGGATCGCTGCGGGGACGTTCACCTTCGCAGGGCGCAAGAATGGCTACGTGGTCGACCACAGTCCCTACGTGACGCCGCCCATGGTCATCGGTGGAGAGAAGACCATCTGTACGGTGATGGCGCACAAGGCGAGCTCGCATCGGTTCGTGTTCGAGTGTCCCACCGCGCCGTCGCTGCCGGAGATCGGGGTGGATATCGCTGGCGTCAAGAGCAACGCCGCCATGACCAAAGAGGTCACCGGTAGCACCACCACATTCGGGTACCTGCTCCCCGACACCTACTCGATCACCTACTCGATCCCCACCGGCTATCAGCTCGCCGACGGCAGCCCCACGAACTTCTCCATCCCGGCTGCCGACACGCACTCGTCGACAACGATCACGCTCGTCAAGAACACGGTGTTCGTCGTGACAGTCAACGACGACCGGGGGAGCGGATATCCCGTCGAGGGTGCGTCGGTCTCCCTGACGGGGCCATCCTCAGGAAATGCCACCACTGATGCGTCGGGTCGGGTTTCGTTCGTCATTCCCACAACGGGCACCTACACCATCACGACGGACAAGAACGATTTCGTGGGTTCGACGTTCAACCGGTCGCTCGCGGTCGGCACCGATGACGCCGCCTCGACCAGCATCACGCGGTACGGCACGCTCTCGGCCCGTTACTCGTCAGGTACTTCGAACAGAACCCTCTACGTCTACGACTCCAACCGGGTCAAGGTCGCCCAAGGCGCTACGACGGGGTCAGGATCGAACCGCTGGGCACATTTCTCGCTGCCGCCGGCGGAGTACTACTACGTGTCGACCAGGTCGTCATGGCCCACGAGCACGTACACACCCGTGCAAAGCGGCGAAGTGGTTCCGGGTGACACCACGTCTGTCGTGGTCACGTCGAGCAACTAGGAGCGGAGAACTCCCTTGAAGCGCCTGCAAGACGACAGAGGACTCTCGATGACCGAGCTTTTGGTGGTCGTCGCGCTGATGTCGATGATGCTCGGCGTCGTGTACCTCGTGATGCTCGCTGTCGGTCAGCTCTCAGACGGCGCGGTGGCCCGCGCCATCGCCGCAGATGAGGCCCAGCGCTTCGTCGACCGCATAGGTCGCGAGCTGCGACAGGCCCAGGAATGGGACGAAGACAAGGGCGCGTTCGCAGAGATCGCCGTGCGCAAGATCGTGTTCTACACCGATACCGACGCAGATGCGATTCCCGAGCGTGTCACCTACTACGTTCAGGATGGAGCGGTCTACCGAACGCAGGCCACCACGACCAAGACCGTCATGCCCTTCAACACCTGGGGTTCGGACAGCACCCCCGAGATGATCGTCTCGAAGATCGATCCGACATGGGCTGATGCCCTCTTCACGTACTACGACACCGGCAACACGGCGGTGTCGGCCTCTGCACAGATGGCCAGCATCTCGCGCGTTGATGTGGCCATCCGCGTGCGCGCAGAGTCCAGGGAGCGCTACGCGGTCGTCCCTGCGGCGATCACCGCACGCCTACGTTCGGTCCAGAACTCGCTGGGGGGCAGCTGATGAACGCCATATTCCAGTCGCTGCGTCGGCGGATGTCACGACTCGCCGCAGATGACTCAGGCATGGCACTCATGACCGTCGTCGCGGTCTCCGCGATCGTGTTCGTGATGCTCGCGACCACCTTGACGATGGTCGAGTACCGAGGCACGCAGACCGAGAAGTTCACCTCGCGAAATCGCGCCATGCAGCTCGCGGACGCCGGTATCAACGAATACATGTATCAGCTCTCCGAGGACTACCGGTTCTACTCCACGAACCCGGAGCTCGAACCTGCTTCACCGCCAGCCGACGGCACCTGGCACGTCGAGGCGGACCCGCCCCACGATTCGGAGCTGCTGACGCTCACGTCGACGGGCACCCTCAACGACGGCACCACCCGTACGGTCACGGCAACGGTGAAGTTCCCGAACTTCGTCGACTACTGCGTGTTCGTGATCGAAGACTACTCGGTAGGCTCCGGCTTCACCTTCGACGGCAAGGTCTACGTGCAGGGTTGGCTCAACATGGCGACGGGCTCGAACATCACCGGCCTGGCGATGTCGAGCACCGGCTTCAAGAAGGACAACAACACGCTCACGCTCACCAACAACCGGTTGGCACCCGGCACCGCTCCGTACACGGGCGGAGCGCAGAAGCTGACCAGCCCGCTCACCATGGGATCGGTCACCAACGACCTTGTCGCCATGGCTACTGAGGCCCAGAACGGTGGCATCTACCTGCCGGCCTACAACTCGGCGACGTACGGTGCCATCCCCTCCGCCGAGGAGGAGGTCGGCAGCGAGTCGTTCGCTTCGTCTTCGTGGCCATCAGAGTGGGACAGGTCTGACAACACTTACGTCCGGACAACCGATACATCGGGTCGTGTGCGTTCGACCTATGCCGCCGAGGTTTGGGCCAACTCCACCACGCGTCGGACCGCCAGCTTCTACAGGGACTTCGATCTGCGTGGGATGGACTCGGCGACACTGACGTTCTGGAATCAGGCGGTCGGGTTCGGCGGAGGCAGTGACTACGCGCGCGTGGAGTACTCTACGAACGGTGGCTCCAGTTACACGCAGTTGCACAACCTGACGAGCTCGGCCGGTTGGTCTCAGCGCAGTTTCAGCATGCCTTCTGCAGCGACGAACAAAGTCGTCCGGATTCGCTTCACGGGCTCGGTGAACCGCACCTCGGAGTACGTGAACTGGGACGACATCTCGATGACCGGCACCTACGCATACACCGTGCGTCAGGGCTACCGGCTGACGTTCAACGGTGCCACCGTCAACGTCGAGGCCGTCGCGTGGGAGCGCCAGCTCGATGGACTGCTGGGCATCTCCGGTACCGCGCCGCTCGCCTCCGGGTTCACGGCCCCCATCCCTGCCAACGGAATCATCTACGTCAACGGACCGTGCTGGGTGCAAGGCACCTACTCCCAGAAGGTGACCATTGCCGTACCAAGCCCCTACGACATCATCGTTCCGGACAACCTGCTGGCTTCGAGCTCGTCGCCAAAGGCGACGTGCGGGCTGGTGGCGGGCGGCGATGTCGCCTTCCCGCACTGGTACGCGGCGATGCCAGACGACCTGTACGTGCGCGCGGCGATGCTGTCCCAGAACGGCTTCGTGAACATCGACAGGCCGAATACCGGCAACACCACCTACTACCCGCCATACTGGCGCTACGCCGCTACCTACTCCTCGAACAAGAAGCCGTCGATCAACCTGATCGGTTCACGCGCGATGGACAACATGGGCGCGGGCCTTGCCCAGGGCTTCATCATCAGGAACTCCGAGCCCGACCCACGACTCTACGACGATCCGCCGCCCATGTACCCCAACGTCCAGGGTGTGGATCTCCGAATAATGTCGTGGGCTGAGAACTGATCCAGGCGCGGTAGAATCCCTCTGGGTCACCCATGAGACCGGAGGTGTGAATGGATTCCAGCGCCGCCATAGACAGCATCAGGCGTCGGCTTGCCCAGGAGCAGGTCGGCGCCTTTGCCGTGGTCGAGCCGCGCAACGTCGCGTACGTGACCGGGTTCGACGGCGTCTTCGACGAAGAGCCAGCCCACATCGCTCTCATCGATGCGACACGACAGGTGCTGCTCACCGATGCTCGCTACCTCCAGGCTGCTCGTGCTGCTGCCCAAGGCACTGCATGGGAGGTGCAGCGAGTCACCGACTCCCTGTGGGCCAGCCTGGGTGGACTCTTGGGCGACATCGCCACCGTCGCCATCGAGGACACGCTGCGTCACAGGGCTTACTTGGAAGCATGCAACAGCTTGGGCGAACGTGCGGTGATCGTCAGAGACTGGGTCGAGACGCTGCGCATGGTCAAGTCGACGGCCGAGTTGCGCCGGATCGAAGCGGCCGCACAGCTTACCGATGCGGCGTTCTCGCACATCCTCACCAGGATCGCTGTAGGGGTCACCGAGCGCGAACTCGCCCTCGATCTCGAGTTCTTCATGCGATCCAACGGCAGTGACGGACTCGCGTTCCCGCCCATCGTCGCATCCGGTCCGCGCTCCGCGCTGCCCCATGCCACGGTGACCGACCGGGTCATAGAGGCGGGGGAGTTCCTGAAGATGGACTTCGGGGCCCGCGTCGACGAGTACTGCTCGGACATGACGCGGACTGTCGTGGTGGGACGTGCTTCGGCACGGCAGAAGGAGATCCACGCGCTCGTGCTCGAAGCGAATCTCGCCGGAATCGCTGCCATCCACGCGGGACTGCCGTGCAGTGCCGCCGATGCGGCGGCCAGGGCCGTGATCGAGGCGGCCGGTCTCGGCGAGGCGTTCAGCCACGGTCTGGGTCACGGAGTGGGCCGCGATGTCCACGAGCTGCCCTCGGTGGGCGCCCGCTCATCGATGCCCTTGGTGGCAGGTGCGGTCGTCACGGTTGAGCCCGGTGTCTACCTCGAGGGGTTCGGCGGTGTTAGAATAGAGGACTTGGTAGTGGTCGAAGAGCATCGGGCTCGCGTGCTGTCGTCTTCCACCAAGGAACTGCTCGAACTGTAGGGCGGCAGATGCTGCCGCCTTTCGTGTCACCGCACCGCGAAGGAGAGTCCACGTGCCAGTCAGTACCGCCAACTTCAAGAACGGTATGTGCATCGTCCACGAGGGCAAGCGTTGGGTCATCGTCGAGTTCCAGCATGTGAAGCCGGGCAAGGGCGGCGCGTTCGTCCGCACCAAGCTCAAGGAACTGCAGTCCGGCCGCGTGGTGGACTACACGTTCCGCGCGGGCGAGAAGTTCGATGACGTGCGCATCGAGACCAAGAAGATGCAGTACCTCTACAGCGATGGCTCGGCGTTCCACTTCATGGACAATGCCACCTACGAGCAGGTCGAGCTCGACGCGGACTTTGTGGGTGAGCAGGCGAAGTGGCTCAAGGAGAACGACGAGGTTGAGATACAGACCGCCGACGGCGAGTACATGGGTGTTGAGCCTCCCATGTTCGTCGAGCTCGAGGTGGTCGAGACAGATCCCGGGTTCAAGGGCGACACGGTGCAGGGCGGAACGAAGCCCGCGACCATGGAGACCGGAGCTGTGATCCAGGTGCCGATGTTCGTGAACACAGGAGACAAGCTCAAAGTCGACACGCGTGACGGACGCTACATCACCCGCGTCTAAGAACCTGCAACGTTGACACCAAGGCCGGACGCGGGCCAGACGAGACCCGCCGTCCGGTCGTCGTATATACTCTAAGGCTACGTGATGCGCGTCGACGCGCATCAGGCCGCTCGCGTACGACCAGCAAGGGAGCTGCGATGCGACCTGTACACATCACAGACACGACACTGCGAGACGCTCATCAATCGCTGTGGGCGACACGCATGGAGATCGGCGACATGTTGCCGATCCTCCCCAAGATGGACTCGGTGGGCTACTGGTCCCTCGAGGTATGGGGAGGCGCGACGTTCGACTCGTGCCTGAGGTTCCTCGACGAGAACCCGTGGGACCGGCTCAGGGTCATCAAGAAGCACTGCCCGCGCACGCCTCTGCAGATGCTCCTTCGCGGTCAGAACCTTGTTGGTTACCGGCACTACAGCGATGACATCACCCGCCGTTTCGTGGCGGCGTCCAAGCGCAACGGAATCGACGTGTTCCGGGTGTTCGACGCGCTCAACGATATCCGCAACGTCGAAGTGGCCGGACAGGCCGTCAAGGATGTCGGCGGCCATTTCGAAGGTGCCATCAGTTACACCGTCTCGCCGGTGCACACACTGGATTCCTACATCGACTACGCGCAGCAGCTCAAGGAGATCGGTGCGGACACCATCTGTATCAAGGACATGGCCGGCATGCTCACGCCGTTCCGTACCGAGAAGATGGTGCGCGCTCTCAAAGACGAAGTAGGGCTGCCGGTTCACGTGCACTGCCACTACATAGGCGGCATGGCACCCATGAACTACCTCAAGGCCGCCGAGGCGGGCGCCGACATCGTCGACACCGCGGTCGTCGCGTTGGCCTTCGGCAACAGCCAGCCGGCGGTCGAGATGATCGTCGCCGCCCTCAAGGAATCGCCGTACGACTCAGGGCTCGACCTCGACCTGCTCTTCGAGATCGCCGAGTACTGGGAGGGCGTCCGCAACAGCAAGGGTCTCGAGCGCGGCATCACCACGCTTCTGTCGATGGAGGTCTTCAGCCATCAGGTTCCCGGTGGCATGATGAGCAACCTCGTGAGCCAGCTTGAGCTGCAGAAGGCGTCCGATCGGCTCTCTGACGTGCTCAAGGAGATTCCTCGCGTGCGCGCCGAGGTAGGGTACCCGCCGCTGGTCACGCCGCTGTCGCAGATCGTGGGCACGCAGGCGGTCATCAACGTGCTGACCGGCAAGCGTTGGGCCGTCGTTCCCAACGAGATGAAGGACTACATCAAGGGGCTCTACGGCAAGGCGCCCGGCCCCATGGACAAAGACATCGTGGAGAAGGTGCTCGCCGGAGCGGAGCCACTGGCTGCCGATGTGCGGCCGGGGTCGCTTGTCACGACCACCTTTGAGCAGGTTGCCGAGGAGATCGGCGACTTGGCCAGAAGCGAAGAGGACGTGCTCATGTACGCCCTCTTCCCGAACGAAGCACACACGTATCTGTCAGCGCATCGCGAGGGGGCCGAAGGTGCGGTCTTCCTCATGAGCGCGGACGCCCAAACCGTCAGGGAGGATGACCCGGTGGACGTCAACAGCATCAAGGAACTCATCAAGGCACTCGAGGCTTCGAACGTCGCGGAGATCATCATCGAGGAGGGCGATACCAAAGTCGCGCTGCGCAAAGCGGGCATGGCACCCACCGTCGAGGTGGCTCCCGCGCCCGCGGCAGCGCCAGTCGCTCCGGTGGCAGACGCGACGACCGAGCCACCGCAGGCCAGCTCGCGTCCCGCAACCTGGAAGACCGTGATCGCTCCCATGGTGGGCACCTTCTACGCCGCCGGCGCACCAGGCGCGGCTCCTTTCGTGAGTGCCGGTGACAATGTGACCGAGGGCCAGACGCTGTGCATCGTCGAGGCCATGAAGCTCATGAACGAGATCACCGCCGAGGAGCCGGGCGTCATACGCGAGGTCGCTGTCGAGAATGGCGCAGCGGTCGAGTACGGCACCGTGCTGTTCTACTACGAGCCGGCCTAGGCGAGGAGACACACGTGTTCGACCGTATCCTGATCGCCAACCGCGGCGAGGTTGCGCTGCGCGTCATTCGGGCGGCCCGCGAGTTGGGCATCGAGACCGTTGCTGTCTACTCTGAGGCCGACAGGGACTCGCTGCCGGCACGCATGGCCGATCACGCCGTGTGCGTGGGGCCGGCACCGTCCGCGCAGTCGTACCTGAACATGCCCAACATCATCTCGGCAGCGCTCACGACCGGGGCACAGGCGGTGCATCCGGGGTATGGCTTCCTTGCCGAGAACTCAGCATTCGCGCGTGCGTGTGCCGATTCCGGCCTCGTGTTCATCGGACCGTCTCCTGACGCCATCGATCGCATGGGCGACAAGGCCCAGGCAAGGGCGACCGCCGAGGAAGCCGGAGTACCCACCGTGCCGGGCAGCGATGGACCGGTTGAGTCCTACGACGAGGCCCTGTCATTCGCTCAGGCGGTGGGATTCCCCGTGCTCATCAAGGCTTCGGCCGGCGGCGGTGGCAAGGGGATGCGCGTCGCGCATGATGCCGAGGAGCTCAAGACCAACCTCACTGCCGCGAAGACCGAGGCGGCCGCCGCGTTCGGAAACGACACCGTCTACATCGAGAAGGACCTGGCGCGTCCGCGCCATGTGGAGATCCAGGTTCTCTCGGACTCTCACGGCAACGCCGTGTATCTCTTCGAGCGTGACTGCTCGATCCAGCGCAGACACCAGAAGCTCGTCGAAGAGGCCCCGTCGCCTGCCCTTTCGGCAGAGCTGCGCGCCCAGATGGGCGACGCCGCCATCAAGCTCGTGCGCCACGTCGACTACGTGAACGCCGGCACCGTGGAGTTCCTGCTCGATACCGATGGCAGGTTCTACTTCATGGAGATGAACACCCGTGTGCAGGTCGAGCATCCGGTCACCGAGCAGATCACCGGGGTCGACATCATCAAGGAGCAGATCCGCATCGCCGCCGGCATGCCCATGCGCCACGCGAACCAGTCCGACATCGTGCTGCGTGGGCACGCGATCGAGTTTCGCGTCAACGCCGAGGACCCCGCACACAACTTCCGCCCCCATCCGGGCCGCGTCGAGGTCTTCAATCCGCCGGGTGGTTTCGGGGTGCGTGTCGATTCGCATCTGTACTCCGGTTACCTGGTGCCTCCCACGTACGACTCGCTGCTTGCCAAGCTCGTGGTGTGGGGCGAGTCACGTGACGAGGCCATCGCGCGCGCTCATCGTGCTCTCGACGAGTTCATCGTCGCGGGAATCCCCACGACGATTCCGTTCCATCTACAGGTCGTTGACAACCCCGCCTTCCGCAGAGGCGAGGTCTATACTGACTTCGTTGAGACCGAGATGGATCTCGGTTAGATCTTGCAGGAGTGAACCACTATGTCTGATGAGATTAGGCTTGAAGGCCTGGGTGTGGCCCCCGGTGTCTTGGACACCATCGTCACCGTCGCTACCGAGTGCGTCGAGGGTGTCGCAGCTGTTGGCGCCCCCGGTATCGCAGGACTTGTACAGAAGGGGCGCAAAGGCCCCTCGCGAGCGGTGGACGTGACCGTTGACGATGCAGGTGCCCTGAGCGCCACCATTCACGTCCAAGTCTTCTACGGTCAGCGTTTGCGAGACGTCGCGGGTGCGGTACAGGCTGCCGTGCGCGAGGCACTTGTCAGCCAAGTGGGCGTCGAAGTCGCCGAAGTCGACGTCTACGTCGACGGTCTCGTCTTTCCCGAATGAAAGCCGTTCGTTCGGACCGCCATACCGCGCGCCTGCAGGCGCTGCAGCTTCTCTACCAGCGTGAAGTCACGGGGGACTCGGTGGCGCGCATTCTCGACACGGGGAGCTACTCGACCGACAGCGGAGAGCCCGATGAGTTCTGCCGCGCTCTGGCGTTGGGTGTCGAGCAGCATATGGATGCCCTCGATGCGACCATCGGTGATATCTCGGAGCACTGGTCGGTCTCTCGCATGCCACTTGTGGATCGCAACATCCTTCGGATAGCGGCCTACGAGTTGCTGCACGTGCCCGATGTGCCGCCAAGTGTCGCCATCAACGAGGCGGTCGAGCTTGCCAAGGTCTATGGCGGCGACGATTCATCGAAGTTTGTGAACGGGGTTCTCGGCAGGGTGGCCGAGCGCAGTGAGTCTCGGGAGGAGTCCGCAGAGCATGCCTGAGGATTCGTACAGCTTCGCCTCGGCGCGTAGCCGGCTTGAGGAGATCGTGGGGCAGGTGCGCAAGAAGGACACCTCGCTCGAGAAGAGCCTCGACCTGCTCGAAGAGGGCGTGCGTCTGGCCAACCAGTGCACCGAACTGATCGATCACGCCGACTGGGAAAGCGCTGGCGGTGGCGATATGACCGACGCCGCTGAGGCGGTGGCGGGCGAGGGCGAGATCCACGACGCCGAACAGGGTGGGGATTCCAC
>CAYXQU010000002.1:18053-24586 GCA_964467305.1 uncultured Eubacteriales bacterium | reverse complement strand
AAGCTGGGCACGGGCCGGACGCTTCTTCTTGACCTCGACCAGCACCGCCTGCCAGCTGCGCTTGGCGGTCCCGCGATCGAGAGTGCCGGGGGTCGATGGTGCCGGGGCGGGGCAGGTCGCCGCGGGTTGCGCAGGTGTGTGGGGCGGAGTCGCGGGTGTGGTCGTTGGCGACGCCGCCGGGGAAGCCACCGGCTGAGCATGCTCTGCCTCTGAGGCGGGTGCTGCGTCATCGACGTCTTTGGCCGGTGTGGGTGCTGGGGCGACGGGCGCGGCGAACATCGCGGGAGCGGCCAGCGACCCGTGCTCGAGGGCCTCGACACGCTCGGCGATCGCTTCGAGCGTCATCTCGCCTTGGGGCCGCGCCATACGGGTGAGCGCGACCTCGAGTGAGAGCCGCGGATCGCTCGACCAGCGCATCTCGGCGGCGAGCTCACCGAGCAGGTCGAGCACGCGCGAAAGCCGATCGGGGCCTCCGAACTCCGCCGCCTGCGCCTGCAGCTGCGCGACCTCGTCGGCGGTACGGTCGACGACCCCTGAACCGTCGCCCACCGCCGCTATCACGAACAGATCACGAATATGCCCCGTGAGCTCACGAACCAGCTCGGCGAGGTCTGTGCCGGTCTCCGCCGTGGCCGCGACCCACCGAAACAGGCCGGCGATGTCACGACGCGCCACGAGTCCTGCCACCTCGAACAGCTGTGCCGAGTCGACCTCGCCGATAAGCCCCTCGACGTCGTCGACGGTGATCTCACCGCCGGTATAGGCCGCAAGCAGCTCGAGCGTTGCGATCGCGTCGCGCATTCCTCCGTCAGCATGGCGCGCGATGAGGGTGAACGCGCCCCGGTCGACTTTGAAGCCCTCGGACTCCGCGATGAAGCGAAGCCGGTCGGCAATCTCATCGATGCTGATGCGGTGGAAGTCGAAGCGCTGACACCGCGAGTGGATCGTCTCAGGCACTTTGTGCGGGTGCGTGGTGCACAGCACGAAGATCACGTGGGGCGGAGGCTCCTCAAGCGTCTTGAGCAGCGCGTTGAACGCTGCGGTGGACAGCATGTGGACCTCGTCGATGATGTAGACCTTGTGGCGACCGCGCGTGGGAGCGAACTGCACGCGCCCGATGATCTCCTCGCGCACGTTGTCCACGCCGGTACGCGACGCGGCATCGAGCTCGAAGACATCCGGGTGGCGCCCCTCGGCGATCTCGATGCACTGCTCGCAGGTGCCGTCAGGCTCACCGGACGGGCCTCTCTCGCACAGCAGCGCCTTGGCCAGCAGACGCGCCGTGGTGGTCTTTCCCGTGCCCCGCGGCCCGGTGAAGAGGTACGCGTGGGCGACGGTCCCCTCGGCCACCGCGTTTCTGAGCGTGCGTTCGATGTGCCGCTGCCCCACCACGTCGTCGAAGGTGGAGGGCCGGTACTTCCGATAGAGAGACTGGTGTGCCATGCGGCCTGATGAACTCCCCGAGCCGTGTTCGGATGTGCTCGTCGAGTATACCGCCCGGCGCTGACACCGAGAGGTCCACTAGAACGCTCGAAAGCGCGCCGAGCGGGCCCGGACGCCCGGCAGAGGCCACTTATGGCTGCTTCCTTCCGGACCTGACCAGATTCGCGACATGCCGCCGCCCGAACCCGCTCGACGCGCTCATCGCACGTGAGTGAGCAGTATACGACGCACTCGCCTGTTCGCGCCACGACGGGCGCGACCGACCCGAGCCTCGGTGGGAACACTCTTGAGAGTAGGCATGCGTGCGATCGCGAAAAGCGTGTCGCCGCGCATGCACCCTTCTATCGGAGGAGGCGCCCATCAGCCATGATCAGCCGAGATGAACTGCTCACACTGGCCCGACACACCGGTTGGCCTTCGGTCTCGATCCACCTGCCCACACACCGCGATGCGGCGAGTCGTGAACAGGACCGGCTCTTGGCGAAGAACCTCATGAAGACGGCGTGCGACGAGCTGGTTGCCGGTGGTCTGACGAGCACCGAAGCGAGTGCGGTATGCGCTCCGGCGAGCGCGCTGGTCGAGGACGCGTCGTTCTGGCGCGAAGGCTCCGACGGGCTTTCGGTGTTCATCTCGGAAGGCGGCGTGAGCGTGCTTCGCTTCGACATGCCGGTGCCCCGGGCAGCCATGGCGGGCGACCGGTTCTATCTGCGGCCGCTCCACGCGGTCATGAACGCTCAACGCGAGTTCTACGCCCTGGCGCTGGACAAGAACGGGTGTCGTCTCTTCCTTGCAAGCAGCGGGTCCATCCGGGAGGTCGAGCTGGCCGACGTGCCCACGTCGTTAGCTGACGAACTCAAGTACGACCAGCGCGAGGAGTCGATACAGCTCTCGACGGTTCCCGGCCCCCAGGCCAGGGCGGGCATCGGCCGGGCTCAAGGGATGTTCCACGGGCATGGCGGCGAGAAGGATGTCGAGAAGTCCGACCTCGAGCGCTATCTGCGCAAAGTCGAGCGGGCGGTCACCAAGGCCGTGGGGCCCGACGCGTCGGTGCCGGTGCTGCTCATGGGCGTCGATTACGCGATCTCGACCTACCGGGCGCTCAACACGTGCGCGGCCGTGGTCGATACACACGTGAGCGGCGCGACCGCCGAGCTGACACCGCACAAGATCCACGAACTAGCGACCCAGGCGCTTGAGCCGCACTTCGAGCAGCACACCCGGGCCACCCTCGAACAGATCGCCGAGAAGGCCGGCACCGGGCTTGTCGTGCGCGATGCCGATCGCGTGGTCGAAGCCGCCGCAGCCGGACGCGTGCGGGTACTCGTCTTCGACGAGACACCCGGACCCTACGGCGTGCTTGATCGCTCCACCCTCAAGGCTGAGGTCACCTGCGCGGATCCGCCGCGCGTGTTGCGCGAGAGTGGTGTCGAGGGCGCTGAGTGCGGTTGGGACCTGGTCGACCTGGCGGCTGCGGAGACGCTCGCGCAAGGCGGCGAGGTCATCGCGCTACGTGGCGAGGATGCCCCCGTACGCGGCGTGGCCGCGCTTCTGCGGTACTGACAAGTCATGAGATGCACCCCGAGGAACGGACACCGATGAGCGAAGAGTCCCCCATCAACCACGAGAACCTGCGGCGCTGGCACGAAGCGGCCGGGCGCCGCAGGTCCCGCCGCAGCTTCACCGGCGCGCCGGCGACCGCCGCGCAGATCGAGATGCTGTCCGACTTGTGCTCGAACCTCAGCGCCCACGACGACGCGCGCGTGGTCTTCTGCCAATCCCCGGACGTCGACGTCTTTCGCGGAGTCGTGGGCAGCTATGGCAAGGTGACCGACGCACCTCATCTCCTGCTGATGATCGCGTCGGAATCCTCGGCTGCCTCACACCAGCACGTCGGATACCTGGGCGAGGCCGCCGTGCTTGAGGCGACCGCTCTGGGCCTCGACACCTGCTGGATCGGTGGCTTCTTCTCGGCTCAGAAGGTGGTCTCGCTCGTCGTGCTGGATCCCGGTGAACGTGTGGTCGCCGTGTCGCCGGTGGGCACCGCGGTCGACACCCTCAGTCTGACTGAGCGCTCGTTCAAATCGATGGCCGGCTCGCACAGCCGCAAGCCGCTGTCGCAGATCGCCCCGGGCAGCACCGTGTGGCCAGCTTGGGCCGCCGAGGCCGCGGACTGCGTGCGGATCGCCCCCTCGGCGATGAACCGCCAACCGTGGCGGCTGCGCTTCGACGACGGGTCGCTGATCGTGGCCAAAGACAACCCCGCCGAGACACCCAAGGTCACCAAGGCGCTCGACTGCGGAATCGCGATGCTGCACGCGCAAGCCGGTGCGGCGATCGCCGGAGCCGCCGGGCGGTGGACTGACCTGACCGGAGATCTCGATGTCGCGATCTTCACTCCCCACGATCACAGGACGGATTCCCGATGACCAACTCGTCTGGGCCCTCCCCCTCGCGCCGGTGGAAGATCGCCGCGCTCGCCGTAGCGGCGGTGGTCGTTGTCGCGATCGCGGGTTTCCTGATCTGGGCACTCACACCGCTGGGTCCCTCTTCCGAGGCACTCGCTGCGCTGCAGAGCGGTGACGGCGTCGCCGTCGAAACGATCGCGGGTGGTTGGTTGTTCACGCCCACCCCGTCGTCTCGAAGGGCTCCCACGGGTTTGGTCTTCTACCCGGGTGGTCGCGTCGATGCCAGGTCATACGCGCCCCTCGCGCGCGAGATCGCGTCGCAAGGCCACACCGTCATCGTGACCAAGATGCCCCTGTCACTCGCCGTCCTCGACGCAGATGCCGCCGCGACCTTCGTTGACTCGCCGGAGTACCCGTGGGTACTCACGTGGGCGGTGGGTGGCCACTCGCTGGGCGGCGCGATGGCTGCCGGGTTCGCCGCCAACAATCCCGAGGTCGACGGGTTGGCGCTTCTTGCGGCGTACGCCACCGAGGGATCCGACCTGACGTCGCGTGAGATCGACGTGCTCGATATCGTGGGCACCCGCGACGAGGTGCTCACGAAGGAAGCATGGGAGGCGGGCCAGGCACTGCTCCCGGCGAAGCGTACGACGCTCACCATCGAGGGCGGCAATCACGCCCAGTTCGGCTCATATGGGCCGCAGCCCGGCGACGGTGAGGCCACGATCAGCGCCACCGAGCAGCGCGAGATCACGGCTGACGCGATCGACGATCTGCTGGGCAGGATGTAGCCATGGAGATCGCCATCGCCGGAGGCAATGGTTTCTTGGGCCGGGCGCTCACCGCCGAACTGATCGCGGCAGGGCATGCGGTGACGTGGTTGTCTCATCGGCCCGGTCGTCACGTGCTGCCTCGGACAACCCGCGAAGTGCACTTCGACCCCACGTCTACTGAGGCGGCGTGGACCGAGTCAGTACTGGCCGCCGACGTCGTGGTGAACCTCTCGGGCCACCCCATCGCAAGCCGCTGGACGCCTCGAGTCAAGCAGCTGATCGTCGACAGCCGCATCGACTCCACCCAAGCGCTCGTGGACTGCATCGCTTCGGCAAGCGAGGGCGACGGGCCGCAGGCGTTCGTCTGCGCTTCAGGAGTGGGGTACTACGGCGACCGTGGCGACACCGTTCTCGACGAGTCGGAGCCGCCGGGGGATGACTGGCTTGCCTCACTCGCCGTGAGGTGGGAAGCCGAGGCCCAACGTGCCCGGGAGTACGGCTGCCGAGCCGTAAGCGTCCGAACCGGCCTCGTGCTTGGCGACGAGGGTCTCCTCCCCAAGTTGCTGTTGCCCATGAGACTGTTCGTGGGTGGACCTGTGGGTGACGGCCGCCAGTGGGTACCGTGGATCCACGTCGACGACATCGTTGGGGCATACCGGTTCGCGATTGAGAATCCCGGCGTGGACGGTGCCGTGAACGCGTGCGCGCCTGATCCCGTCACCATGCGTGAGTTCGCCCGCCACCTGGGCCACGTGACGCGTCGCCCGTCGTGGTTCCCGGTGCCCGCGTTCATCCTGGGGATCGTTCTGGGCGAGGTGGCTCCCTATACGCTCATGAGCCAGCGCGCGCAGCCGGCTGCGCTGAGTCGCCTGGGCTTCACCCACCGCTTCCCGGAGATCAGCGGGGCCCTGCGAGACCTCGTGTCGCGCTAGAGCACCTTGCTCGTCAGCCGCGCCAGAGCGTTGCGGAAGCGGATGCGCCTACCCATGTCGTGGAGGTCGTCGGCGGTGATGGCCACGCAGCTCTCGAGGTCTTGTTCGAAGATGGCGTCTTGCGCGGCCGCGACACCTTCGTCGTAGAAGAAGATCATGAGCTCGTCGTGGAGCATGAAGCTGCGGATATCGAAGTTCGCGGTACCGAGCGCCGCCACCTTGCCATCGATCGTCACGCTCTTGCAGTGGAAGAAGCCCGCCGTGTACTGGTAGGCGCGCGCACCCGAACGTGTGAGCTCGAACAGGTACGACATGCCCGCCCACCAGGCGATCTTCTTGTCGGGGTGACCAGTCATCATGAACCGCACATCGACGGCGGCGAGGCTCTGGGCCGACAACGCATCCATCACGCCTTGGTCGGGGATGAAGTACGGCGACTGCACCCTGACACGCGTCGAGGCGGACGCGATGGCGAGCACGAACGCCTGCCTGATCGCCTCCCACTGTGACTCGGGACCGGAGACCGCCACCTGCGCCCACACGAGCTCCCGGGGATCGACCACTGCACAATCCGGGAAGTAGCGCGCGACGAACAGGTCCTCCTCGGCGACCTCGTACCACCGCTGGCAGAAGAGCCGCTGCATCTCGTGTACGAGGGGGCCTCCGAAGCGCAAGTGGGTGTCGCGCCAGGTGTCGAACCGGCTTCCCCCGTCCACGTACTCGGCACCCATGTTCATGCCGCCGGTGTAGGCGACAACACCGTCGAGCACCGCGATCTTGCGATGGTTGCGATAGTTGATCTTGTGCCATTGAGCGGCATCTGCGTGGACCTGAGCTCCGGCCGCCCTCAGCTGCTTGAGCTGTGACTTCGCGTAGGGCAGCGAGCCCACCCAGTCGTAAAGCACTCTGACCTCGACGCCTTGGGCGACCTTATCGGCGAGCAGGTTACAGAAGCGATCGGTGAGCTCATCGTTCTCCCA
>CAYXQU010000002.1:0-18043 GCA_964467305.1 uncultured Eubacteriales bacterium | reverse complement strand
GAAGTACTCCAAATGGACGAAGCGCTCCGCCGCCTCGATGTCGCGGAACAGACGTGCGAACTTCTCCTGGCCGTCGGTCATGATCTCGAGGTGGGCGCAGGGCAAAGGGCGCGTCGCGTTCTGCGTCTGGATCGCGCGCACGAGGCGCCTGGTGAGCGGGTCGGCACTCAGCTCGCCCGCTTCGGCGGCGTACGATTCGTACAGCGGCCTGATCAGCCGGTGACCTCGTTCGAAGGCGGCCAGCCGGCGCGTGTTGCGCCTGCCTATCTGCCGCCAGTTTCGTCCGAACATGAAGTAGAGCACCACGCCCACACCCGGCAGCGAGAACAGCACGATGATCCACGCCAGAGTCGTGGCGGGGTCGCGCTCGTCGTAGATCAGTGAGAGCACGACGCCCAACACCACGAGGTGAAGTGCGATCGCCGCCAGTGCCGCGATGAACGTGATTCCGTCGACCATAAGGGCAGGATACCCGAGGCCGTGGTGAGCGACGCAGCGCCTGCAAGCACGATGTCGCCCTCACGCCTATACTGGTCATATGACATTCGAGGAACTTGGGCTTTCGCCCGACATCCTGGCCGCTGTTGAAGCGCTGGGCTACACGGAACCTACGCCGGTACAAAGCCAGGCCATCCCGCTCGTGCTTGCAGCGCGTGACGTCGTCGCCGCAGCGCAGACGGGCACCGGCAAGACCGCCGCATTCACGCTACCGCTGATGCAGCTCGTGGGTTCGGGCGCGAAGGCACCCAGAGCGCTTGTCGTGACGCCCACGCGAGAGCTTGCCGCACAGATCGAGAAGGTCGCCAGCGAAGTGGGCAAGCATACCGGCCAACGGGTCGCCGTTGTGGTGGGCGGCGTGAAGTACGGTCCGCAGGTCTCGCGTGTCAAGGCCGGAATCGACATGCTCGTCGCGACGCCCGGGCGCCTGATCGATCTCGTGGAGCGCAAAGACGTCGACTTGTCAGGCGTCGAGATCCTCGTCTTGGACGAGGCCGACCGCATGCTCGACATGGGCTTCTGGCCCAGCGTGCGGCGCATCCTGAGCTTCCTGCCTTCCAAGCGCCAGAACCTGCTTTTCTCCGCGACGCTGTCCGAGGAGATCACCTCGCTGGTGAGCCGCAGCCTGCACGACCCGGCCTACGTCGAGATCGCGCGCAAGGGCACCACCGCAGAAGGCATCGAGCAGGCCATCATGCCCGTCGAGCAGATGCAGAAGCCCGATCTTCTCGCGGCGCTCCTGCGCGAGCGCGGAGCAGACCGCGTGCTGGTCTTCACCGGCACCAAGAGTCGAGCGGACCTGGTGGTCACGATCCTGTCTCGCTCGGGATTCAACGTGGGGGTCATGCACGCCGACCGCTCGCAGTCACAGCGCGACAGCGCACTCGAGCAGTTCCGCCAGGGCAAGATCGACGTTCTTGTGGCGACCGACATCATCGCTCGCGGAATCGACATCTCCGACATCACCCACGTCATCAACTACGACGTTCCCAGTAACCCCGAAGACTACGTGCACCGCGCAGGCCGAACCGCCCGGGCGGGCGCCACCGGCTACGCGCTGACCCTGGTTGGTCCCGACGAGATCACGCAGCTGCGCGAGATCGAGTACCTGCTGGGCAAGCTGCTGCCCGTCCATGACCTCGAGGGATTCCCCTACCGAGACGGTCGCATCGTTCCGTTCGAGGGTCGCCCTGTGAAGAAGACGCAGCGTGCGGCGTTCGGCGGTCGCGTCATGGGTCGTCGCACCGGGCGTCGGTAGGCACTTCGGGGCGTCGCACGGGGCTTCGGGGGTGCCTCGGCCTGTTCGCGATCAGTACACGGTCACGTACCGCGCGCTCGAAGTGGTCGTCCGAAACGTCGTGTTCCCTTTGACCTGCGCCACGATCTTCCACCTGCCGCGATACGGTAGCCTCAGCCGCTTGGAGTACTTCGTGGTCTTGGTCGTGTACGAGGTGTTCTTGACCTTGTAGGTCTTGTAGTGCCGGTAGACGTACTCACCGTTCGTGCGCACCCTGCGGTAGACCTTGATGCTGACGGTCTTCGCCCCCTTCTTGTACCAAGGTCGCAGCTTCCCCGCGGCCACGAAGGACAGTCCTTTCCTGATCTTCGAGGGCCCCGAGGGCTTGGTGAGGTATGCGTAGGGCTGGATCGTCTTGATGGCACTCGTCACCGGCTGGTAGGCCTTGGGCACACCGCCGAACACCACGCGGTATCGCGTGCGCTTCTTGGGATAGACCTTGACCGAGAAGCTGCCTGCGGCAGTGGTCGCGCCACTCCCTGCCTTCTTCCATGTGGCGGAGCCGTAGGGCCTGGCCTCGACGGTCACCGTGCGCCCGCCCACCAGGCGGCCCGACACGGTGCGAAGCACCCCGCTCACTTTCGCCGAGCCACCCCATGCACTGGACGACGGCGCGTTGATCGAGACCGCGGTCACCACCCCTGACAGGTAGTCGACCACATAGCTTCCGGAGCCGCTGGCGGCGAACACGTCTACGTAGTGCGTCCCGGAGCGCACCGCCGTGTAGGTGAGCGACCGCGAGCGCGATGTCGCTGTCGCGAGAGAAGCACTCCCCACCGTGCCCGCCTCAGGCGCGAGCACCCTGACCTGGACGCCGGCCGGCGCGCTGGCGATGGTCAGCCGCAACTGATCGCCCTTGGTCATACGCAGTGCATAGACATCGTGCGGATCGCTCGTTGCCTGGAGTGTGCCCGTCAGTCGGCGGTCGCGAGCAGGGATGCCGGGAACATCGTTGTCGCTGGCGTTGGCTGCTGCTGCGACGGCTTTGTCAGCACGAACCAGACCGTCGCCGTAGCGAGTGTCTCGGCCTGCCGCGCCCAGATCATCGGCCGTGTCCAGTACAGTCTGCTCGACCATCTGGGCGGTCCAGGTGGGCACGACAGAGCGCACCAACGCTACTGCGCCCGCCACATGGGGAGCAGCGGCGGAGGTACCGCCCACCCACCGGTACCGCCCGCCAGGCCAAAGCGACAGGATCTGGTCGGACGCGACGGCGTCGTCATCGCCGCTGCCGCCGGGTGCGACGAGATCGAGCTGGGTGCCGTACTGAGAGAAGCTGGCGCGGACGCGAGCCTTGTCAACCGCGCCCGCCGCGATGACACCCGGGTACGCGGCGGGGTAGGCCACCACACCTGAGCCGTCGTTTCCCGACGCCGCGACAAGCGTGCACCCCTTCGCGACGGCGTAGGCGCAGGCTTCACGAACGGGGGTGGAGTCGCCTTCGAGCGCGAGCGAGAGGTTGATCACGTGCGCGCCTCGGTCCGCCGCCCAGCGGATGCCAAGGGCGATGTCTGAACCGTAGCCGAAGCCCGTGTCGCCCAGCGCCTTGATGACCATGAGCTTGACGCCCGGCGCCACCGAGGCCACACCGCGATCGTTGCCGGTCGCCGAAGCGATGACGCCGGCGACGTGTGTGCCGTGCCCGTAACCATCCTGCGGGTTGGAGTCGTCGTCGACGAAGTCCTTCGAGTTGGCCGTATCGATGTTCTTGGGCCGATCGGGGTGCGCCATATCCAGCCCTGTGTCGATGACGGCAACCTTCACGGCCGCCGATCCCACGGTCAGATCATGTGCTGCGGGCACGCCGACCCGAGAAAGCCCCCATTGCATGGGGTAGTACGGGTCGGATGGCACCCCCGCGACCCGTGCGACGACCTCGGGCTCGACGTAGACGACACCTGGCTGCTTCGCGAGTTGGCTCGCGGCCTCACTGGTGTCGGTGCTTTCGGGGGTCTCGACGATGACGACGTCTATCGCATCGAGTCGCTCGGTGACATCGGCGCCGGTGTCCTGCACGGCGTCCTCGACAGCCTGTCTGCTTCCGGGCTCGTATCCCACCACCAGCGTGTCGGTGATCGCGGTCTGGTCGTTGGCCGCGGTGGCAGCGGGTGACTCCACGTTGCGGGTGCTCGCCACAGCGTCAACCGGCGCGAGCATGCCCCCCGCCGATAGTGCCACAACGAGGGCGAGAAACAGGCGTGTGATCCGTTGCATGATGTGCCTCATGTATCGCCTGCGCAGCGAGTGCTGCGCCAATCATGTCCGGTTGGCGGCCCGCGGTGAGCGCGTCACCTCACGGTGATGTAGCGAGCGGCGCTTGTCGTGGTGGTGTGGGTCGCCGTGGGCTTCGAGGTGGCGACCACCTTCCAGCGCCCCTTGACCGGCAGTTTGACCCGAGCGCTGTAGCGCGTGGACTTGCCCCACGCCGCCGAGTAGCGGCTCTTGTTGACCGCTCGCACCTTCACCGTGCGCGTCCCCTTGGTGAACGTCAGGGTCACGCTCTTGGCCTTCGCCTTGTGTCGCGGCGCGAGGTACCCGTATACCGAGAAGGTCGCGCCGCGTCGCACCGACGACGGCAACTTGGGTGCGCCCAGCCGGACCTTCGGTGCGATCAGCTTCGCCTTGCCGTGGCGCCAACCGGTGGTCTCGGACGGCCACACGACCGCTCGGTACTCCGTCTTCCTCGAGGGCTTCACTTCATAAGAGAAGGCGCCCTGACCGTCCGTGACGGTCTTGGGCCGGTAGGCGGCCTTGTCGAAGTTGCGGTCCTTCCAGCTGGTGGTACCCAGAGTCCGGGATTGGATCAGGACCCTGGCGCCAACCATGGGCGCGCCGTCGAGCTTGACGGTGCCCGTGATCTTCGCGGTCTTGCCCCAGCCCACCGTCTTGGGAGCGCTCACCAGAAGTGACGGCGCGGGTAGCCGCGTGATCCGATAGCCTATCTCGTAGTCGCCCGCGCTGCTGCTGTCTGTGTCCAGCGGGTTGAACACATGCAGGTAGTACGTACCTGACGTTCGCGTGGGGTACCAGAAGGCTTCGGCGGAGGTACCGGGCGTCTGCGAGGACTGCACGACTTTGGACAGCGGGGTGTCCGCGTGAACGCTCTTGGTCGATGGCTTCCATAGCCACACATCGAAACGAGTACCGTCTTCTCCGGTCATCGTCACGTCGAGGCGGTCGTTGTACCGAAGTGGGATCGCATAGACGTCTTCAAAGTCGCTGTAGTCGTTGAGGGAGCCCTCGATGGGTGAAGGCGGAAGAGGCACGCCCGGAACGTCGTGATCACTGCTGCCCACAGCGGACAGCACGCCCCATGATGCGAGCGCGACGAGTGCGATTGCCGCTGCGGTCAGCAGACCGCGACGACCTGGTAGGAACAGCGCTGACATGCTTCGGTACTCCTCGCAGGGCACCTGCCCCGATCGCGAGTTACGTCCTCATACTATCATCGGCTGCAACAACAGGTGGTTGGAGGGCGTATCCGCAGCATGAATGTGATCGATGACACGCTTGATCCGTCGCAGGCAGCACGACGCATCGTCGCGCACCTTGAGTCCGGCGCGAACCCGGACAACGTCGCCGGCATGGCCCGCTACGGCATCAACCCGCGCACCGCTCTTGGCATCAGCATCCCCACTCTGCGCGGTCTCGCCAAAGAGCTTCGACCTCTGAGCAGAACCAGGCCCTCGTACGTGCACGACCTCGCCCACGAGCTGTGGCAGACCGATGTCCACGAAGCGAGACTGCTCGCCAGCTTCATCGACGTTCCCAAGCTGGTCACGGCGCAGCAGGCCGATGAATGGGTGGCCCAGCTCGACTCGTGGGACCTGTGCGACCAGCTCATGGGCCTGTTCGTGGCCGTTCCCTTCGCCTACGAGAAGGTGGTGCTGTGGGCGAAAAACGACGCCGAGTTCGTGAGGCGCTCGGGCTTCGTGCTGTTGGCCAGATTGGCGGTGCACGACAAGGCCTCGCCCGACGAGCGCTTCATAGAACTGCTCGAACTCACACTCCGGTACTGCACCGATGAGCGCACCTACGTGAAGAAGGGCGTGAACTGGGCCGTCAGGCAGGTGGGCAAGCGAAGCTACCAATGCAACGCCGCCGCTATCCGCACGGCAGAGCGGATCCTCGCCGAGAACCCCGGCTCGAGCAGCGCGCGGTGGATCGCACGAGATGCTCTTCGCGAGCTGAGAAGTGCCGCGGTGCTCGAGCGGCTGGGACCGGACTAGCGCCGCAGGGTCGCCACGATGCGAGCGGGCTGGGCGAGCAGCGCCAGCGCGTCGAGCACCGAAAACGTGACGATGTCCGCGGCCTGCATCGCCGCGACCGACGCGCCTTCTCCACCCACCACCGCGATTCCCAGCGCCGCCTCGGACAACATGAGGGCGTCGTTGGCTCCGTTGCCTACCGCCGCGACCTTGTCGGCTCCCAGTTCGCGCACGAACTCCAGCTTCGACTGCGACTCGTTGCCGGCCTCGATGATGTGGACCTCGATGCCGAGCGCCTCGCGAAGCCTCGGCGCGGTTCCATGGGTGTCCGCGGTCACGGCCACGACGTTCGCCACGCCCCCAAGCGCCTCGAGGGCCTCGGCGACCCCGGGCACGAGCACACCACCGGTGGCGATCGTACCGTTCACATCGAGCACGAGGTGTTCGATGTCGAGCCGTCGAAAACCGGGGATGTCGATCGAGATCATGGCCTGCCCTCACGCTTGGACCGGGTGCGCGGACTACTCGTAGTGTAGCGCGGACACGATGTCGAGCTTCGACGCGCTGCGGGACGGCACGATGGCCGCGACCACCGAGAAACCGAAGCCTACGAGCACGCCTGCGATGATGGCGCCCACGGGGAAGCTGTAGGGCATGCTGAACCCCACGTTGTTCATCGCCAGCACCATCGCATAACCCAAAGCGACACCCGAGACGACACCGAACGTCACACCGATGCTGGCCAGGAACAGCGCCTCGGCCGTGACCATCCTGCGGATCTGCCCGCGCGTCGATCCCACCGCGCGCAGCATGCCTATCTCGCGGGTCCGCGAGATCACGCTCATCGCCAGGTTATTGAGCAGCGCCAGCAGCGTGGGGATGGCGAGCACCACCACCAGGCCGTACATGCCCACCATCGACTGGCCAAGCGTCGCCGCCTGCTCGTCTCTGAAGGACGTGGTGTCGTACAGCGTGAGCTGAGGGTAGGCCGCAACGAGCCGCTCAAGGGCCCGGCCGGTCACGAGCGGATCAGCACCTTCGCCAAGCCCCACGAGCACGGCTGCGTTGTTCTCGGTGCCGAAATCCTCCTTCATGCGTTCCTGCGATATGTAGACCGTGGCGAGCTTCGCATTGAGGTAGTCGGAGCCGATCGCGACGATCTCGTAGGGCTTCTCGCCGTTCAACGTGGTCACGCGCACGGTCTGCCCAACCGTGAGACCGTTCTGTGCCGCGAAGATGCCGTTGGCGATGAGCCCTCGGCCGTCGGCGAGCCGCGCCACGTCGCGCGGCTGACCCCCTGCCGAGAACTCGAAGGTCGCGACTTTCGGGTAGTCGACGGGATCGATACCTATGACCTGCGCGGTGACGTCGTCGACCATGCCGCTCGTGATGCGCAGCGTCGCCATGGCGTCGACCCCGGCTGTCGCCCTGATGTCGCTGACCAGTTCGTTGCTCGCGCCCACGTTGCCGCCGGCGAGCAGCAGGTTCGTGGGGAACAAGACGAAGTCGGCACCGGCCACGCTCTTGTCAACGTAGTTCAGAAAGCCTGTGGTGAGTGAGGCCATGACGCCCAAGAGCGCGATGATGATCGAGAGCGAGATCATGACCGCGGCGGCGGTGGTCGCAGCGCGCGACGGCTGGCGTTGCATGTTAGAGCGAGCGATCTCGCCTTCGGTGCGGAACACCAGGTCGATGACGACCGAGAACGCGTTCGAGATGGGGGCGACCAGTTCGGGGGCGACCAGCACAAGGCCCACCAAGACACCCACCGACCCGGCGCCTACGAGCCCGGCATCCCCCATGAGCATCGCCAGCCCCGACGCGACGAGCACGCCCAACCCGATCCACGCCCGCTTCCCCCGCTGTCGGTCCTCGACCTCACCGATCTGCGGACGCAACGCTTCGAGCGGGGTGATGCGCGAAGCTGCGAGCGCCGGCGAAAGCGCGCCCAGCACGGTGACGCCCACCCCCAAGACGATCGCGGTGAGTAGCGACGAGAGCGTGAACGCCGGAGCATCCACCGAGATGCCCACGATCCGGCTCCACATGATGTTGATGCCGGCGATGAGCCCGTAGGCCAGGCCCGCGCCCACGAGCAACCCGGCCGCGGTGCCCAAGAACCCCTGAAGCAGTGACTCGACCAGGAAGATCGACAGGATCGTCCGCCGAGAAGCGCCCACCGCACGCAGCATCCCGATATCGCGCCGCCGCTCGGCGACGACCGTGCGGAAGGTGTTCAGGATGATGAAGCCACCCATCGCCAGCGAGAAGACCCCGAACATGTTGAAGATGAACTCCGAGACCTCGAGTGACGACAGCAGCTGGCTGCCGGACTCGATGCCGCCCACCCGGTAATCCGGGCCCAGTGCGCGCCTGACGCGCGCCTCGACGACCTCTCGGTCGACGCCGTTTTCGAACAGCGCCTCGATCTCGCTCACATGCGAGCCCTCGGCGAACATCTGCTGCGCGTCAGGAAGCGTCACGAACGCCTCTTGCGTCCCGGCGGCAGCGACCGTGTCCAGGATGCCCACCACCCGCATCCGCTGGATCCCTCGGGCCGACGGGATCTCGAAGAACCCGCCCACGCGCGAACCGGTCTCCTCGGCAAGGCTCTTGCCAAGCGCGACCGAGCCGCGATCGCCGGACGAGAGCATGCGGCCATCGAGCACCGGGAAGTGGCGTACCCGGACAGCGGAGCGGGGATCGACTCCCACCACCTGTATGGTGCCCACCGCAGCGGTCCGCGGCATGGCGACTGGACGGCGCAACACCGGAGTCGCGGCGCTCACGCCCTCGATGCGCTCGAGTTCGTCGACGACTGAAGCCTCGAACGTCGCGCCGCTGGCGCTGGAGACGCTGAGATCCACCTGGCCGGCACTGGCGAAGAACATCTTGGTGAACGCCTCGGTCATGGTGGGCAGAAGCGTTCCCAGACCGAAGATGACCGAGACACCGAAGACCACCGCAAGGGTGGTGAGCAGGGTGCGCAGCTTGCGGCCCCACAGGTAGCGCGACGCGAGTGTGAAGGCGATGCTCACAGCAGGCCCACCCGCTGCATGGCGGCCTGGGCGTCTGCCGAGCCGGCGATTCGCGTGTCGTCGACGATCATGCCGTCGCGCATGAAGACGATGCGGTGCGCGTGGGCGGCGATCCGCGGGTCGTGCGTGACCATGAGGATCGCGCGGCCCCAGTCGGTCGACGCCTGGGTGAGCAGTCGGGCGACCTCATCGGCGGCGCGGCTGTCGAGATTGCCCGTGGGTTCATCGGCGAGCAGCAGCGCCGGATCGATCACCAGCGCACGGGCCACGGCGACGCGCTGCTGCTGGCCACCGGACAGCTGGTCGGGTCGGCTGCCAAGACGATCTTCAAGCCCGACTCTGGTCAGCCACTCCTTGGCGCGAGCGTGCGCCTTGGCAGCCGGCACCCCGTCGAGGGTGAGCGGTAGCGCGGCGTTCTCGGTAGCATCGAGGACCGGGATCAGGTTGAAGAACTGGAAGATGAAACCGACCTTGTCGCGGCGCAGCTTGGTGAGCTCGTCGTCGCTCATGTCCGCGACCGGTTCGCCATCGATCTCGATGCTGCCCTCGGTGGGGGTATCGAGCCCGCCGAACAGGTTGAGCAGCGTCGACTTCCCGCAGCCACTGGGGCCCATCACCGCGACGAATTCGCCCGGGTCGACACACAGGTCGACGTGGTCGAGCGCGGTGACCGCGGTCGAGCCGGTTCCGTAGATCTTCGTGAGCCCTTTGGCCTCGACGATCGCCATTCGTCAGTCTCCTATCCGGCCTGCGCGACCTCGGCCTTGGGCGGCCTGCCGCGACGAGGCGTGAGTGGTTGGGCGAGCGGTTGGCTCTCAAGATCGCTGAGCCGGCCTTCCACCATGTCGAGCCAACGAAGGTCGGCCTCAAGATGCATGACGGCTTTGTCGAGCAGGGTCACGCGTGATAGTTCCAATGCGCGGTCGAGTTCGCCGCGCTTCGCCGTTACCGCATGCAGCTCGCGGTAGAGCGTGGCACGTTGGGCACGCAGCACCTCTCGCAAGTCAACGTCTCCGGCGCGTGCGGCGACCATGAGCTTGATCCAGAAGTGGTCTTTGATGTGATCGCTGTGGACGCCGGATGCGAACCAGTGCTCAAGCGCGTGTGCTCCCTCAGAGGTGAGCCGGAACACGACCCGTTCCGGACCACCGATGCGTTCGATCTCCGAGGGTTCGACGAGCCCGTCACGCTCGAGGCGCTGCAGTGTGGTGTAGACCTGCGCGGGCTTGAGATCCCACACAGCAGGACCTCCGACCATCGCTTCGAACGCCGCGCGGATGTCGTAGCCGTGGCGCGGCCTCTCTCGCAACAGACCCAGAATCGCATGACGAACAGGCACGGTGAGACCTCATTCGGATGAAAACTCGTCTACGAGTTCATAGTAACGCGTGGGCGTCACGTTTCAAGAGGAGCTCAGCGCGTTCGCTGCCACGGCCAGCGCCCTTCGATCTCGACTTCCAGCGACCATGACAGGAACGTGCGTATGCCAACGAGCAGCGCCAACACGTAGAGGTTCTGAAGCGTGGGATCCACGGCGACGGTCCTGATGATGTCGGCTGCGACGAGGATCTCCAGTCCCAGCAGCACCCCGCGCCCGAACGTCGCGCGCAGCGCCTCGTACGCGGCTGGTACCGACCCTTCACGCACGCGCATCCCGGCGCGGTAGAGGGCGAAGAACAGCCCGGCGATGATGACGGCGACACCGGCGGCCTCGAAACCGCGCGATACCGTATCCATCAGATCAACGAATCCGTTCACGGTGGTCCTTCCCCGACGCTTCGCCCGACGCTAGTCGATACCCCGAATGACCCGCGAGGCGACTCACCACAACCGGTACTCCCCGTCACGCTCCTCCACGGCCAGCCCGATGCCGAACAGCTTCGACAAAGCCTCACCGGTGAGATGCTCTCTCTTCGGCCCGTCGCACGAGATCCGTGCATCCTTCATCAAGACGACCCGGTCGATGCCGCGGACGACGTCTTCGATGTGGTGCGTCACGAGAACCAGCGTGCGCCCGCCTGCGGCAAGCTCGCGCATCATCGCCCGGAGATTCCATGCCGCCGTGGGATCGAGCCCCGCGCAGGGTTCATCGAGCACGAGCACCGCCGGGTCGTGCACGAGCGCACGCGCGATCAGCGAGCGGCGCGCCTCACCGGTGGAAAGCGTGACCATGTCGCGCGCGGCAAGCGCGAGTATGCCCACTTCTTCCATGGCTCGCTCGGCGGCCGCTTCATGCTCCCGGGTCACCGCCCCCCGTAGGTGAGGTGGCACGCCAAGCGCGCCGAAGAGCCCGCCTATGACCACCTCCCGCACGCTCAGATGCGCTCGAACCGTCTGCTGGGCTGAGCTCGAAACCACACCTAGCAGCTTACGGGCCTGCGCCAGTTCGACACGCGGCTGACCGCGGAACAGCACCGGGTACGGATCGCTCCACAGCGGCAGGATGTCGCGCGTCAGTAGGCCGATGAGCGTGGACTTGCCCGCCCCGTTCGGGCCGAGGATCGCCAGATGCTCGCCCTCCCGAATGACGAACTCCTCGAAATCGAGGATCGCTCGACCGTCTCGGAGTACCTTCGCACCGCGCACCGCGAGCAGTTCCGAGTCGGTCTTGTCGCCTACCAAGCGTCGCGCCCCACGTGCCCCAGCACTTGGACGCGCGCCACGGGGTCAAGCGCAGCGAGGCTGCGCCTGATGTCGTCTTCGGCCTGGGCCATGCGTGCTCCGCGTCGCGACGCGAATCCGCCGGTGAGCACCGCCGCGCCGGCGATGACCGCGAGCACCGGAACCAACATGCCCAGAAGCCCTCGCCGCCCGCGCAGCCACTGTGTCAGACCGAACGCGATGCCCGCGCTGACCAGCGTCCAGCCCGCTGCCGCAACCAACGTCTCCTGGTCGACGCCTTCTGCGAACCGCTCTCGGATCTCCTCGGCACGGCGCACGAGGTCTTCTCGGCGAGCGAGCATGTCGTCGAAGTGCTCCTTGAGATCGTCTCCTGACATCACGACGATCACCTCCTTTCGGTAGGATACCCACCCCGGACCGGGGCTATACTGCGCCAAGAGCTATTGCATCCCGGAGGTCATGAGCTCATGTCGCCCGCCCATCCGCGTCCAGCCAACCGCCGAGACGAACGCTACTCGGTGCCCGGTGCAGACATCCTCGACGTCGACACCTGGGCCGACGAGCCGGAGCGCTGCCCCGAGTGCGATGCCGCGGTCGAGCCGGGTGCCACCCGTTGCGCGTCGTGTGGTCAGTGGCTCGAGCGCTGCTCGGGCTCGTGCCCAAGCTGCGCGTCGCCGCGATGCGTGGGCGGTCGCCGCACCCGCTAAGACGATGTGGCGCTTTGTGCCGCCTTCAGGATGCCGTTCGGATCAGGCGCCTTTCGGTGCGGTGATGAGCTCCAGGATGTTCTCAAGCAACTTGGCATTGTCGGCCTGGGTGATCCCCATGTTGGCGAAGATGCCATCGTCGCCCAAGACCACGACACGCCCGCTGCCAACTGTGGCGACGCCCACGACTCCGAAGGGCTGTTGGAGGTCCTCGGCGTCGTAGGTTCCGCTGGCGTTGGTGTCGGCGGCGACCCGACCGGCCGCCAGAACCACGAGCTTGGCCGAGGCGAGCCTCGTGGTGTCGGTCTTGACCGGCCAGCCCGACACGATGACCACCTGGTCGACACCGTTTGTGATGGGGTCGTCGACCACGCTCTCGGTGCCAAAGACTCCGGGGTCTTGCTGCGGGCCGGCATCGAGCGCCTGCATGACGCCGGTTGCCACGGGCAAGCCCCATCGTGCGGGCATGCCCAAGACCGGGTACGGTACGTGGATACTGAGCACCACGGTGCCACCACGCTCGAGATAGTCATCGAGCACGGCTTCCTCATCTTTCGAGAAGACAGCCATGGGACCCGCGAGGAACACAGCCGCGACTCCGTCGAGGCTCTCGGCTGTCAGGGGCTGGGTGTTCACCCGCACCTCGTAGCCAGCGGCTCGCATCTGCTCGACCGCCCGCGACTGCCCCAACTCGGAGGTGTCTTCGGGGGCGAAGATCTCCCCGTGAGCCATGTCGAACACGATGACGCCACGCCGCGGCACTGCCGGCCGCTGCCCTTCAGCGGGATCGCTTGATGACGGGTTCGTGCCGGTGGCGGAGGGCTGCGACACACCGCCACGGGAGCACCCAACCACCGAGAGAGCCAGGGTGAACACGAGCAGAGCCGCGAAGATCCTTGTGTGCATGCGCTTCCTCTTCGTCCATGTGAGCGTTGCGGTGACCAATCACGTTACCACCCTGCCGACGCAGCGGGGAACACCGGCGTGTGGGCGCTTCGGCCATGCATGCGATAGGGTATTGACCCTGACGTAACGTAAGGGTCTAACCTCCGTCGATGAAAGGAGGTGCGCGACATGACCTACACAGTGGGAGAGGTGGCCAAGCTGGCCCATGTGAGTGTTCGGACGCTCCACCACTACGACGAGATCGGCTTGCTCGAAGCGTCGCAGCGCAGCGATGCGGGATATCGGCTCTACAGCGACCGTGATCTGGTGCGGCTGCAGCAGATTCTGCTCTACCGCGAACTGGACTTCGCTCTCGACGAGATCGCACAGGTGCTCTCCGACCCGGCGTTCGACCCGCTCGATGCGCTCGTGGCGCAGCGCGATCTCGTGGCAGACAAGCTCAAGCGTGACGAGGCACTGCTCGCGCTCCTCGACAAGACGATCCTATCGATGGAAGGAGGGATTTCAATGACCAAAGAGGAGATGTTCGAGGTCTTCGGCGACTTCGACCCCGCCGAGCATGAGGCCGAGGCCAAGGAGCGCTGGGGAGACACCGACGCGTACAAGGAGTCGGCTCGCCGGACCAAGGGCTACACCAAGGCCGACTGGATGCGGCTGAAAGAGGAGCAAGAGGAGTTGGGCCAAAGGACGGTCGCGCTCTTCGACGAAGGTGTCGATCCAACCGACCCGCGGGCGATGGGCGTCGCCGAAGAGGCACGGCTCATCATCGACAAGTGGTTCTACCCGCTCTCGCGCGACATGCACGTCAATCTGGGTGAGATGTGCGTGACCGATCCTCGGTTCAAGGCCACCTATGATGCTCAGCGGGAGGGCTTGGCCCAGTGGCTGTGCGATGCGATCAAGGCGAACGCCGGTCGCTGACGCAACCGTGGGATCCGTGCTCCGAGACACCCCACAAGACCGATCCCGATCACCAATGGTCGACCGTTGTGACACCAGTCACAACGGTCGACGTCATCCCCGCCGATGCTGGATGTATCGAGAAGAGTGACGGCTTCTCGGCAAGAGCGAAAAGGTGATGACGGTGCTCAGGCGTTTTGCAACGACGATAGCGGCGGTCGCGCTGCTCACCACGGTGTTCTCGGCGACGGCATGGGCCGGGGACTCCTCGTTCGATCCCCCCACCCAAGACGCCGAACTCGTCTCCCGCGACGTGAAGACCGGGGCTGACGCCGCACTCGCACTCGTCTCGGCGGTGCAGATGGTCGACTTGAACGCCGACAGTCTCGTAGTGACCGTCGATGACGCCCGGGGACCGCACGACATCACGCTTGACTACGGCGACCTGATCGAGGACAAGCGCGCGGTGGGGGCAGGTGCGCTCGCCGGATCATCGATCGCCCTCGGAGTGCTTTCTCGGCTGGTCCGCCTGGTGCGCGCCGTCTTCGGCGGGTGACCTCAGCCGGCTTGCTGGCCCAGCTCGCGCTGCCGGATGTGCGCCACCAGATCGCGGTCGTGCCCGGAGATATGCTCGACGATCCACTCCTGCAGCAGCGCCGCCAGCGTGAACGCGCTCGCCTTGCCCAGCCGGTGCTCTAAGACAAGCTGGCGGGTCCGCTCGGTGAGTCGCGTGTGCTGCGCTTCATGCTCGGCGATTCGTTCGGTGGGGTAGCCTGACTCCTCCATGAGGCGCTCCTCGGCCGCGAAGTGAGTCGCGACGTAGTCGCTGAGCCTGATAAGCAGCGCCTCCACCTCTCCGATCCCGCTTCCCGGCCGGGTCGCCTGGGAGAGCTCCGTGAAGATGGAGATGAGTTCTTTGTGCTGGCTGTCGACGAGCTCGTGTCCCGTCTCCAGTGTTGGATCCCACTTCATGCGTGTATCACCTCTAGTCGCCCGGCTGAGCGTAAGGCCGCTCGTAATCCGGGTTGCCCACACCGGGGCCTCCGGTTGAGATCCATATCTCGACCACGGTGCCGCGGGCGGCCGCTGCATCCGGCTCGGGACTCTGATAGTAGACGAGTCCCTTGCCGGGTCCGGTTGTCACAGGTCCGTACTTGATCCGCACGCGATACCCCGCGGCACGCAGCCGGGTGCTCGCCGTGCGCTCCGTGAGGGCCTGGACGTCTGGCACCCATGGCCCTCCGACTCCCGAGATACCGCCGCCCCCGTCGCTTCGGCGAGCATCGGCGGCCTCCTCGGGCACCGCGTAGTCGAAGCCAGCCGAATCGTCACCGGCACCCGCGCCCTCGGCATCGATACCTTCCCCGCCTCGCGCAATGGCAAGATCGACGAGCGACCTCTTCAGCACTCGCGCGCCTTCGATGGGTGACTGGTCCGCCACAGCACCTGCACGATGCTGCGTGGAGTTGACCTCGGTGACCTCGCCCACCGAGAGACCCGCATCAACAAGCGCCTGGGTGGCCTCACTTTGCGGCATACCGATCACGTCGGGAACGACGGTGGTCTGAAGGTAGATCCACCACAAGATGAGGAGCGCGGCAAGCGCCGCAAGGAGAGCGAGTCCCAGGCCGCGAGCGCGACCGTCCTCCCCGGATGAGTCATCCACGGGGACTCCGAGCGGGTCCTGTACAGGATCCTCTGCTGCCATCGAACGCTCCTTGCCGGCCCAACCTCAATCGGTGGACACGCATACCGTCCCCGTGCGGCGTGTCGGCTCCCAGCATACAACGAAGAGGCGCCCTCGTCGCCCATGCGGGCCACGGGGCGCCTTCGCGTCGTGATGTGACGAGGTCACTTCGCTGGGTCGGCTGACGGCCCGTACGCCTCAACCGAAGCAGCCTCCATCTCGGGTCCCGCCATGCGGATCGACGCCCCCTCAAGGCGGCGGCCGGTGACTATCACCTGTGTGCCGGCCAGCTCGGCGACGCGCGGTTCGAACTCTGCCGCGTTTGCCACCACGACGATGACCGCGCCGGAGTCTGACCCTTCGGGACCTTCGGTCAGCGCCCAGAAACCGCCTTCGAGGTTCCGGTATGACAAGATGCCCACCGCCTGCACGCTACCGTCGCCCATGTCGTGGAGCCCTTGGGCGAGTTGGCTGCCGGCGGCAGGATCATCCGGCACCACCTCGGCCTGTGGCGTGCACCCCGCCGCGAAGAGCGCTGCGGCGACCGCGCACACCACTCCAAGGGCAGCGAGTCTCGTACGGCTCATGACGAAGCCTACGCCGGCGACCAGTAGCAGCGCTTGGGGGACACGATCTCACCGGACTTCTTGAGATCGTTCATCGCCTTGTCCACGACCTTGCGCTCAAGACCGGTCATCTCTACCACCTTGCCCGCGTTGAGCGGCTCGTCGGCAGCCTTCATCGCGTCAAGAACCTGCTGCTTGGGATCCATGAATCTCCTCCTGATGGTTGGTAAGGGGTTCGGGCTGACAGGGAAGATACCCCAATCCTGCGTGAATCGCGCACGAGCGAGCCATGTAACGGCTGAATGACGCATCCTTGCCAAGCGCTCGTGCGACGGGCGTAGACTCGCATCGCTACGCACTCACTATCAGCCGCGTTCGAGCGGGGGCACGTGATGCAACGAATGCGCGTTCCGATGAAGGTGGCCGCCTTGTTGGGCGGCCTTGTGCTGCTGATTGGATCGGCGATCGCACTGACGGTATTCGCGCAGGTGTGGGCGGAGTATCGGTGGTTCGCGAGCATGGGGCACTCCGATGTCTTCTTCACGCAGCTGTGGTCGAAAGGCGCACTGTGGCTGTCAGCAGCGGTCGTGTCGTCATTGGTGATCTACGCCAGTGGCTCCATCGCGGCCCGCCATCGAACCGAGACCCGGTGGGTGCGAGGCGCGGTCGCAGGCGCATCGGTGTTGCTCGGCGCGCTGATCAGTTGGTCGCTCGCCGGCCACTGGATGGAGTTCCGAGTCGCGCTCGCAGGATTCGATTTCGGGATCGCGGAACCGCACTTCGGTGTCGACGCGGGGTTCTTCGTCTTCACGCTCCCGGCTCTTGAGCTGCTCACCGCGTGGATCAACGGTGTTCTCACTGTGGCGGCCATCTGCGCCGCGGCCGTGACGGTCTTTCCCGAGAAGGGCGACTCGCAGCCGGTCCTGGTGGCCCATTGGAAGGAACTCAGGCCACTTTTCTCGGTGATCTTCGGGGTGCTGGTGCTCAACGGGGCGTTCAGGACCTGGCTGGCGATGCGCACCCTCGACCTGACCTCCCAGTCCCAGTTCGTGGGCATCGGCTACACCAACGCGCACGTCACGATCGTGGCCTTGTGGGTCTCGGTCGCCATCAGCATCGCCATCGGCGCGGCCGCCATCATTGGTGCGCGGTCGTCTGGTTGGCGCGTCCTTGGGTCGCTACTTGGCGTGTGGTTCCTCGCCTCCATGGTGCTGGGTTCGGCCTGGCCTGCCGTTGTCGATCACTTCGTGGTCGCGCCAAACGAGTTGACCTCCGAGACGCCCTACCTCAACCGCAACATCGAGATGACACGGCATGCTTGGGGACTCGACGAGTCCGAGAGGGTCGCGCTCGAGGTCGAGGACAAAGTCGACGGTACCGCGGCAGCGCGCGTGGCGCAGGCGCTCTCCCGTACCCGACTGTGGACTCCTGGTTCGGTGAAGCGCGCCTTCACGCAGCTCCAAGTGGTCAGGCCGTACTACGCGCTGTCATCGATCGAGACCGACCGCTACGAGATCGACCACGAGCTCACCCAGGTGCTCGTCTCGGCGCGAGAGATCGACCCTGAGTCGCTGCCGCAGACCGCACGCACCTGGGAGAACCAGCACCTTGTCT
>CAYXQU010000001.1:5353-34399 GCA_964467305.1 uncultured Eubacteriales bacterium | reverse complement strand
GATGACGCCGTCGCACGGGGCGGTGACTTCGAGCTCGTCGAGCTCATCGAGGGCGTCCTCGTACTCCTCGGCAGCGGCGCTGTAGGAGGTCTGCGCCGAGGTCACGCCCTGCTTGGCGATCGAGACCTCCTTCTTGGCCACGGTGACATCGGAGCTGCTCACCGTGGAGGAGGGTTCATCGGACTTCTCTTCGAGATCGTCGAGCGATGCTTCGGCACGGTAGAGCTCGAGTTTGGCCTTCGACACCGAGGTCGAGGCCTGCTGCTTGGCCGCCTTCGCGCTGGACACCGCCTGGTCGACGGAGGTCGCGCTCAGCTTGTAGAGCACGTCGCCTTCTTCGACAGTGTCACCTTCTGAGACGTAGATCTTAGCCACGTCGCCACTCACGCTGGGGTAGGCGTCCACCTCGTCGCGCACGGCGAGATTGCCGGTGCCATCAACGGTCACCGACAGCGTGCCGGAGGCGACGGTCTCGGTGGTGTAGCTGGTCAAAGCGGTCGATTCGCGAGCGCCGCGCAGCAGTACCACCGCGGTCACGGCGACAGCGACGATGAGCGCCACTGCGATCCAGCCCTTGTAGCGCTTCAGCTTCTTGCTCAGGGTCATCGTGGTCCTCCGTGGGTGTTAGTGGCTGCTGCCATGCGCGGCGTGACAGCTCGAGGCGGTGCACCCGGTGGCGGGGCAGGTCTGTGTGGCAGTGGACTGAGTGGTCGCGGTGTTGAAGGCGATCGTCGAGTCACTCGAGGTGCCGGTCGCCGTGCTCACCAGCTCGACTCCGCCGTAGACCGCGAGTGCGGTGAGCAGCGTCGCGGCGATCACAGATAGGGTGTTCTTCAGATGTCTCATGGGTGCTCCTCGTAGGTTGAAGTGCGGACGGACCGGGTCCTCGCGCTAAGGGCTCATGACACGGGCTCCTCGGCTCTGTCGAAGCGATTGAGCGTGCTGTTCAGGACCGCCGCCATCCACTTGGCGTGCAATGCGAAATGCACGAGCATCAGCACGACGGTGGCGTCTGCCGACAAAGAGTGCAGCGAGTACCAGATACTGGTGGCGCCAAGGCTGATTCCCAGTGCCGGTAGCACTGCTTGCGAGATCACAAGTCCTGAGAGCACCACAGCGACCGCCGCTACGAAGAGTGCGACGTCGACCATGGCGTTGACGGCGGTGGTGGCGCGCAGCCTCTCGGCCGTGGTCTTCGCGAAGCGCACGACCCAGTCCCAGTTCAAAACGAGATGCACCAGCGAGGGAACCAGGATCGCGACACTCAGCCACTCGTGGATGCTGACGCCGGTCAGCGAGGGCGCGTACGCAACCACGATCGCGGCCAGCAACGCTACGTCGAGGATCACCCGGTTCTTGGTTGACATCGCACGCCTCCTTTCGAATCGAGCCACCTGGCGTGGCGGCCGGCTTGGGCCCGCGGGCCCACAAGGCCTGACTCGACTCTCTCGCTGCGATGATGTGCGGGCATTACCGAGTGGTTACGACCTCGAAACCCAGTGGCCCGGTCGCGTTCCCACTTGACCGAAGTCATATCCTGAGGCGGCCTGAATCGGCATGATGTGCGGGAGAAGAACCCACCGTTGACCATGCTGAAAGGTCATTCGATGCCAGATACAACGCACGTCGCGGTCGCCGAGGAGCCCCGCATCTCCGATACCTACGCGCTCGTCTACGCGGCGACGCTTCTGTTCCTCGTCCCCGGCTCGATCGCCATAGGCCAGCTGCCGTTTCGGACCTACACCGCGACGTACGTGTCGCTGGTGACGGTGCCGTTCCTGCTCGCCCTGCTCTTCACGTTTCTCACCGACAGCCGCGACAGCGCCAAGACCGTCGCGCTGCGTATCGCGATCCTGTCGCCCCTGATCATCATGAGTGGTGTCGCGGTCATGTTCGTGAGCTCGATGTTCCTCGTGCCCATCAACACCTTCCTGGGCCCGGAGTACCGCGAGATCACCACCCCCATAGCGGCGCTGCTGTTGGTGGCGCTTGCATCACCGCTGGTGATGGCGTTGGCGCGCCGCGCTCGAACCAGCATGAACTGGCGTGCGTTCGTGCAGGGGCTCGTGCTTGTCGCGGCGCTCGCGCTGGTGGCGTGGGTCGTGTACATGAGCGTGTGGCAGGTGGGCGCGCTGGGCGACATCGCGCGCAAAGACATCGTCATCTACATCATTGGCGGGCTGGTCTGGTACGGCCCGGCGTTCGGCATCTCGGCCGGCGTGTGGCGCCGGACCGGACTCGTCTAGCCCGGTACCTCCCAGTAGCGCTCCAGCCAGGTGGTCGCCTCGTCGAGGTGCTCGCGGGCGGCCACGCTCTCGAGCTCGGCGATCTTATCGGCGGCGTCCAGGCCTATGGGGTGGGGTAGCACGGGATTGAGGCGGTGGTAGCGCCGCCCCAGAATCTGGCGGCACTCGTAGTGCGCGATCCCCGAGCCGCCTTCGAACACGATGTTGAGCAGCGGCCTGACCCACTGCACGTAGCCCCAGTCTCCGTCGGTCGTCTCGAGGAACCGCGGGTTGGCGCCCGTTCCCACCGACATCAGGGCGATGTAGCTCGCGTGTTGCCCGCCCGTCTCGGCGTGAAGCGCTTGGGCCAGCCCGCACATGCTGGGGTTGTTGGCCACGACTCCGCCGTCGATGAAGCCCTGGTAGACAGGGAAGTAGGTGGGGGCCGCGCACGAACGCATCAGCACATCGACCACAAGCTCGTCGCGGTCGGTGGAGCCGGGCTCCTCGAAGTTGTGGAAGAACTTCGGCTTCCACGAGCGCACGCCCTCGGCGGTGACTCCGCCGCTGTCCAGATCGAACGCCGAGATGACCACCTTGCGCTCGAGGTCGCCCAGAGTCCGCGTGCCGAAGACGTCGTCGAGCGCGCGCTTCAGGTTGCGGCTGCGGTAGTCCGCGCGGACCAGCCGGTCGACGTCGGTGAGGTCCCACAGGTCCTCGTCGAAGACCTCGGCGCCGCGCTCGACGTAGAACCGGCTGATGTCGGCAGGCTTAAGCCCTGCGGCTATCGCGGTGGCCAGGATCGCTCCGGTCGACGTGCCGGCGAACAGGTCGACGGCGTCGAGCCATCCCGGTCGCCGGTCGCCGAGCCGCTCGAGCAGCCGAGACGCGATCAGGCCGCGGATCCCGCCGCCGTCCAGTGACAGAACCCGGTACCGAACCGCCATCTCGCTCCTCCAGCCCCCGTGGCCAACATGCACACGATAGCGCGTGCAGAGGCGAAAGGGCACGGAGCGGTTGACACTGTGGGGGCGTGGCCGTATCGTAGGATGCAAGCAAGCACTTACACGCACCCGCGCCGAGGAGACCCTGATGCACGCGACCGCCGATACCGCCACGCGCGTGCTCGACGCAGCGGCAGCGCTCTTCGCCGAGAAGGGCTACTCGGCCACCACCACCCGTGCGATCGCCCAGAAGGCCGGCGTGAACGAGGTCACCATCTTCCGGCGCTTCGGAAGCAAGAAAGGGATCCTCGCGGCACTGGGCGCGCAGTGGTCCGAGCGCATGGCGGGCTACGTGATCGAGCGCGTCTCGGCACCCGAGGACACGTACGGCACGCTCAAGGAACTCGCCACGATAGAGGTGCGGCAGACCATCGAGCTGGGCACCGTCGCGATGCGGCTCGCGCTCGAGGCCACCGCATCGGCCGACGTGGCCGAGATCATGGAGACCGGCCCCTCGGGCAACTTCGCGGGGCTGGCCGAGTACCTGGCGCAGCGGCAAGAAGCGGGAGACCTGCGTGCCGACATCGATCCGCGCGCGATGGCCGAGTCGTTTTTCGCGCTCACGTCGCAGATGGTGATGTCCCGGCAGGTGCTGGGCGAGGCGGGAGCGCGCTACGGCTTACCCATCGAGGAGTCGACCGCGCAGGCATTCGAGATCTTCTGGGACGGGGTCCGCGTGAGGACTACCGCCCGTAAGGGTGGCAGAAAGGAGCAGCGCGCATGAGCAAGGTACTGGTGGTCTATGCGACGAAGACCGGGTGCACCACCGGGGTGGCCGAGCACATCGGTGCCACCTTCGTCGACCGCGGGGACGTGGTCGACGTGGTCTGCGCCAGCGATGCCGGCAGCCCTGAGGGCTACGACGCGGTGATCGTTGGCAGCGGCATCCGCGTGGGGCAGTGGCACGAGGCGGCGCGCACGTGGGTGACCACCCACGCCGAAGCCCTCAGACAGCTTCCGGTCGCGCTGTTCACCGTCAACCTCACGCAAGTCACCGAACCCGAGCGTGCCGATGAGGTCCGCACGTGGACCGATCCGCTTGTCCAGGCGGCCGGTATCGAGCCGGTCGCGGTGGGCACCTTCCCCGGATGGTTCGAGCCCAAGAGCTTCTCGCTGCTCGAGCGAACTGTGCTCAAGGCGATGAAGGCACCGCAGGGCGACTTTCGCGACTACGGCGGCATCGACGAGTGGACCCGCGAGGTCGCGCCGTCTCTGGGGCTCGCCAGCTGAGGTCAGAAGGCCTACTCGGCGCTGTTGTAGAGGTCGGCGTCGAAGCCTATGGCACGCACCGCGCGCAAGAGCTCCTCGGCGTTGGCTTTGCTCTCGTCGTACATGACCGAGACGATGCCGATGGACTTCACGGCGACGACGCGCGCCACGCCGGTGACCCGCGATAGCGTCATCTCGACCATCGCGGTGGCCCATTCGGACGTCAGGCCCGTGGTACGCATATGAATGGCGGTCATCATCATGGTGCGCCTCCCTCATGCTTGCTGCTGCGTCTGGACTGCGGTGGCGCCGGCAGCGCTGCACAGGTGAAACGCTGCCGGCACACCTAGCGTCGCGCAGGGTGATGGAGGCGCCGTCAGGGACTCGTGACGGAGCTATGAGACGAATGTGGAGGCGGGGAACGGTGTCGTAACCGCGCGGTAAGCTGTCGGCTAACGCGACTTGGAGACGCCGTAACGGAGGATTGTCTTGAGCTTCTCGGGAGCGGTCTTGTTCGGGTCGCTCAGGTAGATCTCGTGATGCGCGCCGGTCACTTCGAGCCCCTTGCTTGCCGCGAATTCGTGCAGGCGCTCGACGTTGGGGGTCTCATGCGCATACGGTCCCACGTGCAGGATCTGCACCGCCGTGCCTTCCGAGAAGGTCTGAACGCGCACCTCTGACAGGCGCGGCAGGTCCTTCTTGGCCGCGACTCTCTCGCGTGTCGCGTCGACAAGCTCGCCGGGTACCTCGGCGGGCAGCATGATCATGAGGCGCCACGCGGTGGCTTCAGGCGATGAAGGCGGCACGGGCGATCCGGCCTGGGCGTCCCAGTACAGCCCCTCGGCCGGTGGGACCTGGTAGGCGATCTCCAGCTGCTTCTTGGCGGCGAACTTCACCGGATAGGCCAGTCCGAACAGCGTTCCCATCGCGGCTTGGAATTCTGGCTCACCCACGCCGCCCACTCCGTCGAGCATGAGGAAGCGAAGCGGCGGTACCGTGACAAGCGATGGCACCTTCGAGCTGGGCTTATAGAGTTCGGCGTAGCGCTTGCGCAAGTCGAGCAGCTCCACGGACACCTCAGGCTTTCTCGATGCTGAAGTGGATCTCGGTGAGGTAGTCCTCGGGTGCTGTGTCGTCCGGATCGCTCAAGTAGAACTCCTCAGGCGGGCCGGCCATGCGGTAGCCGTTCGCACCCACCCACTCGCCAAGCTCGCGGTAGGTGGCTTCCACCGTGTCGTAGGGACCGCGGTGAAGCGCCGAGGCGACCAGGTGCGCGGCGACGTGCTCGGTGCCACAGCCGGCCTCGTCGGGTGCCGTATCTGCCACGTCATCTGAGATGGGCGCGCGCAGCATCCACCGCGCCTGCGACTGCTCGACGGTGGGATCCGAGAGATACACGCCGCTGGGCATGCCCACCGGCTCGTAGCCGTGAGCCTGCACCCACCCGTAGAGCGTCCCCATGGCCTGCGGGATCAGGTCGTACGGGCCGCACATCGCGATGTAGGCGACCGTCTGCGGCTTCGTGGTCTTGACGTTGACTTCGAGCATTTCGCCCACCCCCTTCACCTACGGTGTGTACCCGCGCCGCGCCGGTTTCGACACCGGCGGGTCGAGCAGGAGCGGCACGTCGCCGGCGCGTACGGGCTTGGTGTAGAGCTCCTCACCCAGCGACTCGAAGCCACTGCACGACACGCGACCGCCGACGCGCGAAGCTATGCGGCCAACGAGGTCCTCGTCGCTCATGTCCGCATCGCTTGCGACCATCACGATGTTGCGGGTCTGGTCCGACGGGTCACGCGTCAGCGCCACGGGGAACAGCCAGACGTTGCGCCAGACGTTGGTCGCCGTCCGGTACATGCTGCGGAAGGTCTTGCTGTGCGGCCCGTAGATCGCACCGAACACGTTCCACACGATAGCGCCGTCGTCTGACATGCTCGCGCGTGCTTCGCGCATGAACTCCTCGGTGGTCAGATGGCGCGGCACGTGGTCGTCGTCGAATGCATCGACGATCACGATGTCGTAGGGGCCGGGAAGAAGGGCCAGGGCTTCTCGGCCATCTCCGCAGATGAGTTCGACGCGCTCTTCGGGCACCGAGAACAGCGCGCAGGCGACCTCGATGACTTCGGGGTCGAGTTCGACCGCATCGATGTGCAGCCGCGGGTGATCGCGCCACAGCTGTTTGACGATGCTGCCGCCGCCAAGCCCTATCACCAGCGCACGCCTGGGGTCGGGCTTCACCGCGACGGCGGTGTGCAGGTACGTCACGTACTCGATGTCGGTGGCGAAGGGGTCGTCCAGGTGCATCGAGGACTGCTGGTTGCGGTCGAACTTGAGCAGCCGCACCCCGTTCGCATTCGAGACACGCAGCCTGCGGTACGGCGACTCGAAGTGGGTCACAGCCCCATCGCCGCGCGCTTCTCGGCGATTCGTTCCACGTGGTCCTCGAGGTGCTCGACGGCGTGGTGGAACAGCTCGCGCATCGTCTGCATACCGTTCTCGGAGTGTACGGCGGTGCGCTCCCAGACCTCGGGGGCGACGCGGGCGAGGTCGGCGGCGAGCTGCTGGCGCTGGACCTCGAGTAGGCGCAGGTCGAGTTCGAGGTCGCGTTCGTGGTAGGAGAGGGGTCCCGGGTACGCCGAGGACTCGTTGCCAATGAGCAGCGGCAGAGTAGTGGCGATGGTTCGCTTGATGCGGTCGCACATGAACTGGTCCGAGTCCACGATGTGGCACAGCACCTCAAGCGAGGACATCTTGCCCGGGATGGGGCGCTCGCGCAGGGCCTCAGGGCTCAGCCCCGCGACCGCCTCGCGCAACAGCTGCGGTCCGCGGCTGTAGGCTTCGAGCAGTTGGGCGGGCGTTGCATCGAGCGGGATCATGCGACCTCCCCTTCTGCCCACGCGAGCACTTGGAGCGCGCGTAGCGTCAGCCAGCGGCTGGGCGCGCCCTTCTTCTCGACGTCGGCGATCATCTTGCCGTTGAAGCTCGTCTTGAGCGTCCAACGCATCTGCGCATCCGCGCGCTCGCGTACGGCGGCGATGGCAGCCTCGTACTCGGGCCGCGGTGGCTCACCTATCGCCATGAGCGCCCACAGCGCTTCGAGTGCATCGGAATTGTACGACAGCGGGTAGCCCAACCTCAGCCAGCCGGGTTTGTCGCCGTAGTGCAGGGGCGAGTGCTCGGCGATGAAGTGCTCGCGGGCCTCAGCTCGCTGGGCGGCGGGCGTGGGCCAGACCACCGCCTGGAACTCCTTGAACTCCGCCGGCAGCGAGCGGTGCACGTGCTTGTCTCGGAGGGCGTCGATACACGCTTCGCGGAGCTTCTCGGCACCCGGGGCCCACAGTTCGCGCGGCACCTGGGCCATGAACAGCAGCACCTTGGGGGTGAGCATGTGGCAGTAGCCACTCAGCGAGTACGGCTGCATGTCCGAGCAACCCAAGAACCCCAACCGCTCATACGTCTCGACGATCGAGCCAAGCGCGTGCGCGGTGCGCGGGTCTTCGCCCCAGCCCATGCGCGCGAGCGCTCGGCCCACGTTGGCGGTCAGGCAGGGCATGTCGTAGCGAGCCTTGGGGTTCGCGCTCCAGCTGCCGTCGGCCTTCTGGCGCGAGAAGGCGTACTCCGCCGCGCGAGCAACGCGTTCATCGGCACCGTCCGCCCACAGCTCGCCAAGGAACACGATCTGCCACAGCGAGCCGCGGTACTTCTGGTAGTCGCGCGCGGGGGCATCCCATGAACCGTCCTCGAGCTGCGCTTCCAGTATGGTCGCGACCGGCTCGTAGGTGTTGCGCGTGCCCCAGAGCCTCGCGGTCTGAGGCGCGTCGGGCCCGCCCAGCAGCGTACGGCGAGCGAGTACGGCGACCGCGGGGTTCTCGGCGTCTGTGAGCCACTCCCATGTCGAGTCCGGCACGGAGCGAAGCGTCTGCGATGAGTGCGATGTCTGCACGAGCGATCCCCCGACGCAGTTCGTACCCGCTTTCTCGCCGCGGGTCCGCTGCGACGCGCTATCCTGTCTCGGGCCGGTGCCGTGCCGCCCGCAAACCCGACGAAAGCGACTGCAACCGTGTTCATCCTCGAAGCGCCTTACGTCTCCGATCTGCTCGCCAACACCGTCGCCGAGCTGGGGCTTCCCGTGCTCGACACGCCCATGGCCCGTGAGCGGCTCAGCGCGCAGGCCCAAGAGCTGATCGTCTCCTCCGAGCAGTTCGCCGATCTCGCCTCCAAGCCCGGCGCGCGGCTCTACTCGAACTCCGAGAACGCGATCGGCTGGATCGCCAACCACCTCGCGCACACGGACCTGCCCCGCCGCATCTCGCTGCACAAAGACAAGGTCGCCTTCCGGGACCTCGTGGCCGACCTCTACCCGGACTACCGCTACACCGCCCTCAGCCGAGAAGCCCTCACCACCTTCGATCCCAACACGCTGCGCGCTCCGTTCGTCATCAAGCCGGCGGTCGGGTTCTTCAGCGCCGGCGTGCACGTGGTCGAGTCTCCGCAGGCATGGCCGGGCGTGCTCGCCAAGCTCGAGGCCGAGGTCGACGCCGCTGCAGCCGCCTATCCCGAGCAGGCGCTCGCCGCCGACCGCTTCGTCGCCGAGGAGGTCATCGAGGGCGAGGAGTTCGCGGTCGATGCGTACTACGACGCGCAGGGCTCACCGGTGCTGGTCAACGTGTATGCGCACCTGTTCGCCTCGGCACACGACGTGAGCGACCGCGTCTACTACACCAACACCGAGACGATCGAGCGGCTGGGCCCTCTGGCCATCGACTTCCTTGCCGAGGTGGGCAAGCGAGCCGGCCTGACCGACTTCCCGCTCCATGCGGAGCTGCGCATCGACAGCGCCGGTAATGTCGCCCCCATCGAGGTGAACCCCATGCGCTTCGGCGGCTGGTGCGCTACCGACCTCGCGCAGCACGCGTACAACATCAACCCCTACCGCTGCTACCTGCGAGGGGAGTGTCCGGACTGGGGTCGGATCGCTCAGGAGACCGCCGGACGCACCACGGCGATGATCGTGGCCGACCTGCCGTCCCACGTTGAGCTGGCGGCGATTCGCGGGGTCGACTACGAGGAGTTCAGCGCTCGCTTCAGCAAGGTCATCGAGCTCCGGCCCACCGACTTCAACCGCTACCCGGTCTTCGCGTTCACCTTTGTCGAGGTGCCTACGAGCGACTTCTCGGAGCTCGAGGCGATACTGGGGGCGGACCTGACGGGTCACCTTCGCTGACGGCTGCCGCGACGCGCGCCTGCTCAAGCCTTGCCAGGATCGCTCCCATCGCGAACTCGAGGATCTGGTCGTAGCTCTCGATGAACTGACCCGTCTCGATCGTCTCGACGATGCGTGGGAACACATCGCGCGGCAGCTCGGCGAAGTGCGCGGCGGTCTCATTGGAGGTGGGTCGGTCGACCTTCGAGCGAGACTCCGAGATCGCCAGCGCGAGGCTGTTCGTGACAAGCCCGATCGCGTTCGTCGCAAGCGCGGCGTCACGCAGAGGAATCCCCGCATCGGTCATGATCTGGAATGCGCGCTCGACCAGGTGTAGCGACCCCGGCGTCACCAAGGGGCGGCGCGAGAGCACCGGGAGCACGTTGGGGTGGCTGAGCAGCGCTGCCATGTTCGCTTTGGTCAGCTGGCGCAACTGGTCCTCCCATCCACGCGACTCGTCGACGTCGAGGTCGACCTCACTCACGACCGCCTCCATCACGCCGTCGAGCAGTGCTTCCTTGTTGGGCAGGTGGCGGTAGGCCGCCATAGGGTCGACGCCCAGCCTCGCGCCCAGCCGTCGCATCGACAGTCTGTCCAGACCGTCCTCATCGACGATCTCGAGTGCGGTGCGGATCAGCAGCTCTCGGGTGATGCCTTTCGACATGCGCGAATGTCCTTCTCGGCTGGCTTCGTATGTTCTTGCGGATCGATATCTTGACAGGTCTACGATGTAGACTATACTCGGTCTACAGTGTAGACACAAATCTGGTCGCCTGGACCGGACTGAGAGAGTGAACCGCCGCCTGCCGGGGCGAGCGGGGGAGGAGTAATCATGGTCGATCCTGTCATGAGCCACATGGGCACCTGGTGGGCGGTCGTCGCGTGGATCGCGATCTTCGCGGTGTTCCTGCTGTTCACGCCGTTCTACAAGCGAAGCGGCATCAAGCCCAACAGCGCTTTCATGGCGTTCGTGGTCGCACTCGCGCTCGAGATGTTCGGCGTGCCGCTGTCGATGTACGCGATCTCCGGCGTGCTGGGCAACTACCTGCCCGACGGCATCTTGTGGGGTCACACGCTGGGCGGCTACATAGGGCTCTCTGGCACGTACGTGGCAATCGTGTGCTACCTGCTTGCGGCGGTGCTCATCATCAGCGGCTGGCGCGCGATCTACCGCGACTACTGGAGCAAAGAGCGCGGCGAGGGCACGCTGGTCACCACGGGCATCTACCGCTACATCCGCCACCCTCAGTACACCGGCTTCGCGCTGATCACGCTTGGCATGATGGCCGAGTGGGCGACGCTGCCCATGCTCATCATGTGGCCCATCCTTGGCGTCATCTACTTCCGCCTCGCGCGCAAAGAAGAGGCCGACATGCGCGAGGAGTTCGGCGCCGCCTACGACCAGTATGCCGAGAAGACCGGCATGTTCCTGCCCACGAAGGTTCTGCGTGCAGCACGCGCACGGCGCGCTGGCACCGTGACCGCCGCCGGGCGAAGTGCAACCCGATGAGCGCTCTTGCGATCGCTGTCGAGGAGGTCGTTGGCAACCGGCTTGGCTCCGGCGTCTATCGCAGGTGGGTGGAGCAGCTACCGCTTACGGAGCTCGCCTCGGCAGGGTTTCGCACGCGCGGCCTGCGGGGGCCTGCTCGAGTGCCGCTCATGGGTGAGGTGCTGTCCGGCGTGTGGGTCGCGTGATCCACCGCACAGGAGCGATACACTGGTCACGGCATGCGGAAACCCCGCAGAGTTATGCGAAGTGGCTACGTGGATGCGGAGCGATGGCGTGAGCGATACTGCGATCAGGATAGAGGGGCTGGTACGGGATTTCGGCCAGTCGCGCGCACTCGACGGTGTCGACCTGACCGTTGAGACGGGTGGCGTGTTCGGTCTGCTCGGTCCCAATGGCGCCGGTAAGACCACGATGGTGCGCATCCTCAACGGAGTGCTGGGGGCCACGGCGTCAGACCGGCTCGAGGTGCTGGGCCACCGCATCCCTGATGAACTCGACACGTTGCGCGAGCGGGTTGGCGTGCAGACCGACACCAACCTCTACGAGAGGCTCACCGGGCTGCAGAACCTCGCGGTGTTCGCCCGCTTCTACGACATGGACCGCCAGGCGTCCAAGGTGCGAGCCGAGGAGCTGCTCGAGCGGTTCGGACTCGCGCACCGAGGCGCCGATAAGGTCGCCGCCTACTCGAAAGGCATGCGCCAGAAGCTGCTCATCGCCCGAGCGCTCATCGCAGACCCTGCGCTGGTCTTCCTCGACGAACCCACCGCGGGACTCGACCCCGAGGCCTCGCACGACCTCATGAGCTACATAGATGAGGTCTCGCGGGCCGACGGCCGCACCTTCTTCATCACCTCGCATCGACTCGAAGAGATGGAAAGCGTGTGCACGAGCATCGCGGTGCTCAACGGCGGGCGCATCGTGGCGTCCGGTTCGCCGGAGCATGTGGCGCGAGCGGCGGTCCCGGAAGTTCGCGTGCGTGTGCGTCCCGGACCCGGTGTGCAGCTTTCCGCACCCGATCTCGCCGCGCTTCCCGGTGTCATGGGCGCGAAAGGTGCCGGTCCCGACATGATCCTTCAGCTTGCGGAGCAGTCCGCCGTGCCCGACCTGGTGCGAGCGGTCGCCGCCATGCCAATCGACCTGCTCGGCGTCTCGGAAGAGCCACCTACACTCGAAGAGGCGTACCTGCGTCTTGTCGATTCCACGTCGCTGAAGGGCGGTGCGTCATGAGGCTCAACCGCATGGCCGCGCTCGCCGAGAAGGACCTGCGCGAGTCGACCGCGAACACGCAGGTGCTGCTGCCCATGGCGATCATCCCGCTGGTGTTCGTGGTGCTCTATCCTGCCGGGCTGCTTGTCGCGCTTCGCTACCCGAACATGGTGGGCGAGTTCGCCGAGATGATCGAGCAGCTCCCACCCGGCCTGATGCCCGCAACCACCGGGCTCGACGTCGCGGGTACCGTCGCGTACTTCGCCACGGTCTACCTGTTCGCGCCGTTCTTCCTCCTCATCCCCGTGATGGTGGCGACGATTCTTGCCGCCAACAGCTTCGCGGGCGAGAAGGAGCGCCACACGCTTGAGGGGCTGCTCTACACGCCGCTCTCCGACACCGAGCTCGTCGTGGCCAAGATCGCCGGCGCCGCGATACCCGCCATTGGGTTCGCGTGGGTCTGCTACGTGATCTATCTCGCGATCGTGATCTCGTTGGGCACACCGCTCGTGGGACGCGCGTTCTTCCCCACATCCAACTGGTGGGTACTCATGGTGCTTGTGGTTCCTGCCGCGTCCGTGTTCGTCACCGTCATCACCACATGGGTGTCGGCCAAGGTGCGCGGGTATCAGGAAGCAAACTCGATGGCAGCGCTCGCCGTTCTCCCGGTGCTTGCCCTGGTGTTTGGTCAGGTCTCAGGTGCGATGTTGGTTGGACCGGGAGTCTTCGCGATCATCGGCATCGTGTTGGTGATCGCCGATGTGGTCCTCGCGTGGCTCGTGATCAAATCGTTCAACCGGGAGAAGGCCGTCACCAGCTACACGTAGCGCGCCGGAAGGCCGCCTACACGTAGCCGCAGTCGCTGGCTACAGCAGCCCCACGGCCCATTGCGCCGCCCACAGCGCACCCATCCCCACCACCAAGGTGAGGAAGATGTTGCGCGTGCGCATCGCGACCACCAGCGCGACCACCGACGCCACCGTGCGCGCCGGAGCGAACGTGTACGCATCGCCCACGTGCAGGTAGAGGGCACCGGGCACCACGAGCGCGGTCAGCGCAGCCACCGGCACATGCTTGAGCAGCCGCTCCAGCCACGGCGGGTGCGCGACGTGCCCGTGCAACATGATGGGGAGTGCGCGCATCAGCCACGTCCCGGTCGCGAGCACGCCGATCATCAGCCAGAAGCGTGCGACTTCGCTCATGACGATTCACCCGGCTTTGGCTTGTCGAGCCACGCTCCGTACGCCATGCCGGCGACGATCGCCGCGATCAGCCCCGTCTGCATGGGAAGCAGCGGCACAAAGACCGCCGAGCAGACCCCGGTGACCACCGCGACTCGCACCGCGATGTGATCTTTGAGCGTGGGGGCGAGCATCGCGAGAAAGACCAGCGGAACCGCGAAGTCGAGGCCCCACGAGGCCGGGATGAACGGCCCCAGCACCGCGCCGGCCATAGTGGACAACTGCCACACGCCCGCCAGGCCGAACCAAGCGCCCATGTAGTACGGGATGATGTCGATGTCGTCTCGGTGGCGACCTTTGGTCATGGTCGAGACGTAGTTCTGGTCGACGAGCATGTGGCCCAGAAGCGGCCGCAGCCAGCCCGGCGCATCCGAGAGCACCGGCGCGATCGACGTCGAGTAGATGAACATGCGTGCGTTGACCACGAGCGCGGTGGCGAGCGCCAGCCACAGCGGCGCGCCTTGGCCGAACAGTGTGGTGGCGACGATCTGCGAGGCGCCTGCGTTCACGAACAGCGACATCCCGATCGCCTCGGTTATGCCGAATCCGGCCTGGATGACCGCGGCGCCGGCCACCAGCCCGAACGGCACGATGCCAATCAGGATGGGGGCGATGTCGGCGAAGCCGGACTTCATGCTGTGGGTGCGCTTGGACACGGGCCCCTACTGCGCCACGTCAGAGGTTCGCAGCTGCACGATCGCGCCCGCCACGCCTGCGACGAACGTGAGCCCCACCACCACGTAGCTACCCACCGGCAGCGCGTCGACCGGCTGGCCCACGGCGCCCACCAGCAGCGGCACGATAGACCACGGGAACCACGGGGCCCAGCCCGTCGAGCCTATGACGTTGCCAAGCAGCAGCATCCCCAGCGCGAAGCCGATGGGCGCCACGTTGCCCCTGCCCCACACGGTGATCCAGGCGATGACCGGTACCAGCAGGTACGAGATCGCCGCCGCGAGCAGCGTGTTGCCCGCCATCTCGACAGCCACCACCGCCGAGAACCCCGGTAGGCCAAGCGCCAGCCCCACGACGATCGCCTCGGCAAGCATCACGAGCACGATCGCGAACCACCACAGCGCCGAGACGATGAGCTTGGCGATGACGAACCAGTGCCGCTCGACCGGCAGGGTGAGCATGGTCTTCGTGGTCTGGTCGTCATACTCGCGCCCGAAGACGTAAGCCACGATGAAGGCGAGCAGCAGCATGCCGCCGGTGCCCACGATCTGCACGATGAACAGCGCATACGAGGGCCACGTCGCCTCGATGCCCACGATGTCGGCTTTCGTGCCCAGCAGCCCAAGCTGAGCGGCCCGTCCCGGCTCCATCGCGATCCACATGAACAGCGCCAGGCCAAGCGGCCCCATCATGAGCGCGCCCAGCGTGACCCAGTGCACCTTCGCGCGGCGCAGCTTCAGCAGCTCGGTCATGAGTACTGCCGCGAGCATCAGTCGCCACCACCTATGTGCGACGCGACTACCCTGGTCGTCCAGCGCACCAACCGGCCCGACTGCGCCACGAGTGAGCGAGCCTCGGTTTCCGTAACCAGCCGCTGCTCGTACTCGACGGTGTTCTTCATGCCAAGAAGTCCCGCGAGCTGTCGCACTTGACTTGCGGTGGCTTCCCTGACGGAAGTCCGGAGCAGGTCGACGGCAGCGGAGTGGTCTTTCGATGCACTGCGAGCACCGCTTGAAGCAACGATAGCCGCATCGGCGGCGCTGATCCCGGCGTGGATAGCGTTCAGTCCTGCGGCATTCCAGCGGGCATCAGCGAGCGCCGCTTCCGCCACGGCGTAGAACTCCTGCGCCTTGGTCAGATACTTCTGCGCTTGCCCTCGCCCCACACTCCGGGTGCTGTCATTCCGTCCCAAGAGAACCCCACTCTGCAACCAGTAGCCCCGACACCCGGATGCCATCTTCCAGAAGAGACTTGTAGAACTCGGGCGCCCTAACCTCCATCGCAGATGCCTCCGCCGGGTCGTAGGTGAGGACCGACAACGAAGCGCCCCACCTGCGCCTGAACGCCGAGGCGGCAGGCGGCAAGTCATGGTCGATCTGCGCCTTGCTCTGCGCATCATGCGCCACGGCAACGACATCAACGTCGCTGTCCGAGGTCTGGTCACCTCGGGCGTAGCTGCCGAAGAGCACGACGGACAACGTACGCTCCGCAAAGAGGGCCTGCAACTCCGCCTCGAGTAGGTCAGGCAGCGACTCCTCGGCAGCGAAGATCGGGTCGACGAACGACTGCACGTACACGTTCTCGCTAACGAGCCAGTACGTGTGACCCCGGCCGGCCGGTGCGCTGTCGGCAACCCCGGCGTCAGTGAGGGTGTCGAGCACCGCGCTTGCGGCGGGGTGCGTCAGGCCGGCGAGCCGGGCGATGTCCGCGGCTGTCATGGGGACGCGGAACCGCCACAGGATCCGTAGCACGTCTACCCGACCCCGGGTGGAGAACAGGGCACTAGCTGTCAGTGTCGGTCTCATTGTATTAAAGTAGACCTACAATCAACTGTAAGTCAACTTGCATTCGTCATTCAGTGCCTGCATCTGAACCGTCACCCGTACGCCACAGGAAGTAGCGCTCCAGCTCGAGCGTGAGCAGTGCATCGGCCCGCTCTTCCTCGGTGAACGCCGTCGCCGAGAAGGACCGCGCGCGGGCGGCCAGTTCTTCTCGGGAGGACTCTTCGATCAGGCGACCGTCGTGGACGATGCCGATGCGGTCGGCGAGATGGGCGACCTCGGCCAAGATGTGGCTCGACATGAAGACCGTCACGCCCTGCTCGGTGGCCAGGCGCCGCAGCAGGTGGCGGACTTCCACGATGCCGGCGGGGTCGAGCCCGTTGGCCGGCTCGTCGAGGATGAGCACCTCGGGCGAGTGCAGCAGCGCCCGTGCGAGCGAGAGGCGCTGCTTGTTGCCCAGCGACAGGTGGCCGGCGCGGCGGTTCGCGTACTCGGTGAGGGAGAGCAGCTCGATGGTTCGGTCGATAGCGTCGCGCGGGCTGCCCATGAGCCGACGGTGGATCTCGAGGTTCTCGCGCACGGTAAGGTTTGGGTACGCGCTCGCCGATTCGACCAGCGAGCCAATGCGCCGCAGCACCTCCGTCTCGCCGGGCACGATGCGCTGGCCCAGCACCGTGACCCCGCCTGCGCTTGGGCCGATAAGCCCCAGCAGCATGCGGATGGTCGTGGTCTTGCCGGCGCCGTTGCGGCCCAGAAAGCCGTAGATCTCGCCTTGGCGCACGTCGAGATCGAGCGATTCCACGGCGGTGACGTCGCGGTAGCGCTTGGTGAGTCCTGATGTGGTGATGACGCTGCTCACGTGTTCACCCGCATGGCCGGAGGTAACCGAACGGTCATCCGCCAGCCTACCCCAAGATGTCGCTCAGGTACGTGGTGGCCTTCTGGCCGCTGTCCGGGGCGATCGAGACCGCGATACCCGCGCGACCGGGCTCGCCCAGATACTTCAGCGCACCGGCGGTGATCGCGGCGGCGGACGGTCCCACCATGAGCGCTTCTTCTCGGTAGAGGCGGCGGGCGGTTTCATCGGTCATCGCATCGTCTACGTAGACGACCTCGTCGATCACCGACATGTCGAGGTTCGCCGGCACAGCGGTCTCGGTCATGTTCTTGAGCCCCGAGATGTGGTGCCCGGGCACCGGCTCGATGCCTATCACGCGGATGTCGGGGTTCTGCTCCTTGAGGAAGCGCCCGGTGCCCACCACCGTGCCGCAGGTGCCGAACCCGGCGAAGAAGTGCGTGATGCGCCCTTCTGTCTGCCGCCAGATTTCCGGGCCGGTGGTCTCGTAGTGGGCGCGCGCGTTGTCGGCGTTGTCGTACTGGTTGGGCATCACGTAGTCGTCGGGGTTCTCGGCGACGATCTGCTCGGCGGACTTGAACGCGAGATCCATGGGGTGCAGGCCCGAGGTGTCGTCGGGAGAGGTGAGTCGCAACGTGGCGCCAAACGCGCGTAGCAGTGCGGTCTTCTCGGGAGAGAGCACGTGCGGAGCTGTCGCGACCATGGGGATGTCCATCAGCGCGCAGATCGCGGCCAGTGCGATGCCGGTGTTTCCGCTGGTGGCCTCGATGACGGTCTTGCCGGCGGTGAGCTCGCCGCGCTCGATGAGCCCGTTGATGAGCCACTTCGCGGTGCGGTCCTTGATCGAGCCGAAGGGGTTGACCCACTCGCACTTCACGTAGAGCGCCACGTCGGGGCCGGCCAGCACGTGGTTCAGGCGCACGAGCGGCGTGGGATGGTCGATGTCGCCGCAGGCATCCAGCAGGTTGTCGTAGCGCACGAGTCGCGAGTCATTGCCCAGGCGCGGGCCGGATGAAGGGGGCTGGGGCGAGGTATGCATGAGTTCCTCGGTTCAGGGGGCGCGAAGCGATGTGGAACAGCATACTCGCTCGTGGCTGATGCGGGGGAGTGGGGGGTGCATCGAAGCGGTGCGGTATCCCACAGGTGTGGGTACCAACAGGTAACCAAGACCTGCGTGAGAGGAGACACCCCATGCCCGTCACAAGCGCCAAGCCCACAACGATCGACGGCTACCTTGAGGCGATGACGCGCGCGGTCTTCTCGGCAGGGATGAGCTCGAAGGTCATCGACGCCAAGTGGGACGGCACGGTGGAGGCGTTCGACCGCTTCGACACGCAGAAGGTCGCCGCGTACACGCCCGATGACGTCGAGCGGCTGGTGGGCGACGCGCGCATCGTGCGCAACCGCAAGAAAGTCGAGGCCACCGTGTGGAACGCCGGCGAGCTGCTGGTGGTCGAGCGGGAGTTCGGCGGGGTTGAGAAGTACTTCGCCTCGGTGGGCGAGGGCGCGGCGCTCGTGAAGGACCTGCACAAGCGCTTCAAGTTCTTAGGCGAGTCGGTCGCGCGCATGTTCCTCTACACCGTGGCGTGGCAGCCCGAGGAGCAGGAAGCGTGGGCACGTTCGCGCTTCACCGAAGAGCAGATGCGCCGCCACGGCGGGTAGGGCGTGCAGGCTGGCCGAATTCGCGCTGGAAAGTACTTGCTATGCAGTTCCCCTCTGATAATATGCATGTACGTACTTGCAGACCCACTGCCGGAAGGAGGTTCGAATTGTGATGACCCATTCACAGCCCTTGGCGCCAGTTGCGCCGCACATCCAGTCCGTACCTGCCCCGGCATGCCGCGAGGTCTGATCTCACGCACGCGCGGGGCACCCGATCCATCAAGGGAGACCCGCCATGCATCACCACAACACCTCGGCGCTTTCGCGCCCTCGGCACCTGTTCGACCTGCCCGCCATCAGTGCGATAGCGCTGGCGAGTGCCGGGCGCGCAGCCATCGAGTTGGCTCACGCGATCGATGATAGGCGCACCACCTCATGGCACGACGCACGACGCCACCGACCTAGCCGGGCGGTGGCCCCGCACACCCGTGAGATGCTGCCGGAGACCTGGCGCATCCGATAAGACCGCACCAACAGCGAGGGCCGCGGAGTCGATCCGCGGCCCTCGGTAGGTTTGGCAGCGCAGTGCTCGCGCGAGTTACGCGCAGTAGACCCGCACCTTGTCGCCGTTGTTGGAGTCGACGTTGACCTCCATCTCGCGCAGGGCGCCGATGAGCTCCTCGATGTCCTCGGGCTTCATGTTGTTGAAGTCGATGGTGATCCCGTGCTCTGACATGGAGTCGTTGATCTGGTCCATCGCGGTGGGCGGGATGAGCGACGTGAGCTTGAGGCCCGAACGCACCAGAGCGAGCGGCACCTTGACGTCCACGTTGTCGCCGTTGGTCGCGCTCACCTTCACGTAGAGATACTTGGGCAGTGCTTCGACAAGCGGCGTGGGATCGCCCTTGATCGCCGAGCCAAGCGATGCCGCACCGGTGGCTCCGGCTGCCGCGTCCGCTCCGGCGCCGGCGCGCCCGGCAAGCGCGTCGAGCAGCACCTCGGCCTCTTGCGCGCTGATCTTGCCTTCGGCGAGCATCGTCAGGATCCGCATCCGGTCTTCACTCATGACTGCACCCTCTTTCACTTGACGGTCAGGTCGACAAGCGACCCCGAACCATTGACGTGGACGGTCGTTCCGCGCATCTGGCCAAGCAGCCCGAAGCAGCCAAGCACGAAGCGCGTGTGGTGGTGGTACGTCTCGCCCATGAGCAGCAAGACGATGTCGGCCAGGATCGTGAACACGAGCACCAGCACCAGCAGCACCAGGCCCAGTGGCCACAGCAGGAACAGCGGTAGCCACAGGCGAAAAGCCCGGTGGTCCTCGGACTTCACGCGCAGGTCGATCAGGTACGGCGGCAGCTTCATCGCTTCAGCCTCCCCGCGGCCTCCTCGGCGCTGATCTCACCGCGCTCGAGCAGTCCCAGTACGTCGTCTGCAGCTTCGAGCGCCGGTGCCGGAGCGGCCGGCGTCTCGATCTCGACCAGTTGCAGCTTCTCCGCGATCCGGTTGAGGCGGTTCTTCACGGTGGGGTAGCTGATCCCAAACGCGCGCCCCATGTCCTTGATCGAGCCATGGCTGCGGACGAACGCCGCGATGAAGACCTGGTCCTCGTAGTTGAGCCTGGCCAGCGGCGGCAGCTCGAAGTCGCCCTCGATCTCGATGCCGCTGCGCTCCAGCTTCACCCGCGTCACCGAGAAGTCCCGGTCGCCGGTGAGGTCCGTGAGTTCGTGCCAGTCGTGTGCCATGCGCAATCACCTCTCTTTCACTTGATGAAGCGATTGTGCACCCAGCAATCAAGAAAATCAAGTATCAAATTGATAATCTTTATCAGAGCAGGTCGACCAGGGGGTTATCGGGCACCGAATCAAGCGTCGAGGTAAGATTCTTCGCAGTCACCACCCGGACGAAGCGACTCAGGGAGTACCCGCATGACCACGATCAGCGAGCACGGATTCACCGTCGAAGTGCCGGGCGAGTGGGCACCAGACCCCGATTCCGAGCCCGGCGGACTGGTCTACCGTCAGCAAGGCGGCGAGGGCGTCCTCACCGTGATGTTACTTTCCGTGAGTCCGCTGTCAGAGATCGCCGACAAGCGCGAACTGCTCGCCAACTACATCGTGCACCGCGGGCTGACCGAGCAAAGCCGCATGCCCGAGCTCGTGCAGTACGAAGAAGAGGTGTCCGAGCGCGAGGACGGCGGGGTCGAGGCGCTGTGGAGCGGGGAGTCCGAGGACGCCACGTACCACCAGCGCCACCGCACGATCCTCTACGACGACGTGCTGCTCGACGTGTGTTTCGGTGGGTTCGCCCCCGAGCAGCGCGTCTTCGACCTGGCGGCCGTGATCGTGCTGTCATCGGTGGAGTTCGAGCCGGAGGGCGGCGCGTAGCAAGAAGATCCCGCGCGGCATCGCAGTGTTCTGGCTTGCATACTACCTTGACAGACATACTACTGTGCGGCACGATGCTCCTCGAAGGAGGTGCGACGTGACAGCAGATGCCCCCATCAGCAGTGACTTGATTCGTGGCCATATCGACACGATCGTGCTTGGCCTGCTCAGCGGTCAGGACCGCTACGGCTACGAGATCGTGAAGCAGGTCGCCCTACTCTCCGACGGGACGTACGAGCTCAAGGAGCCCACGCTCTACTCGGCGTTTCGGCGTATGGAGGGAAGCGGGCTGATCAGCTCGTACTGGGGCGAGGAGTCCCAAGGCGGGCGCCGCAAGTACTACCGCATCGCGCCCGAGGGTCGCGAGACCTATCTACGCAACCTCGAGGACTGGAAACGCGCCCGCACGCTCATCGACCGGCTCGTGTCCGGCGAAGCCGAGAAGGAGTGACCGATGGAAGCCATCAAGTACTACGTCAAGGGTGCCTTCGTGGGGATCGCCGAGACACCCGAAGTGCTCGAGCAGCAAGAGGAGCTCATCGCCGACCTCACCGCGAAGGTCGCTGACCTGGTCGCGGATGGACGCTCTGAAGACGAGGCGCTGGGAACAGCGATCGCGTCGATGGGCGACCTGAGCGGCCTCGTGCGCGAGTTCATCACCGACGAACCCACGGCGGCCGCGGATGAGCCGCCTGCACCGGCCACCGCCGAGGTGTACCTGCCGCGACTGCGGTTGCATGTGGTGTCGCTTACGGCCGGCGGCGCGTTGGCGCTGCTGTTCGTGATGACGGTGCTGGGTGCGGTCGGCGGTGCCGTGAGCGCGAGTTCCGCCGTCGCCGATGTGATGCTGGGCATGGTCGCGATCGGCTGGATCGGGTTCGAGCTGTGGCGGTTCCATCAGGACCCGCAAGCTGTGGCGACCATCGAGGTCGCCTCTGCGGGGCTACGAAGCCGAGTCTTCCACTGGGTCGTGATCAGCGTGTTCGCACTGGCGCTCAACGCGGCAAGAGGCTCCGACTTCTGGGCGTGGACCGTGTGGGTGGCCGCCGCCGCGTGGCCTGCACAGCTGTGGCTACAGCGCTACATGGTCGAGCGCGGCTACTTCCTGCACCCCAAGGTCGAAGCCGTGCCGGCTGAGTGCGCAGATACCCTAGTGGGTATATAGAACAGAGGTAGAGAACGAACAGCCGAGAGGAGGCCCGCCATGTTGCGCAACACGTTGATAGGCGCCGCTGTGTTTGGCGTACTTGGCGCTGCGGCGGCCTATATCTGGACGGCTTTCGAGTTCCCGTTTGCGATTCTGATTCCGGCTTTCGTTGGCTGGTACGCGGTAACGCGTGGCGAGTTCGGTTCACGTAAGGCGTGGATCAGCGGGCTTGTGGGCGGCATCTCGTTCACGGCGGTGTTCATGGTGGCGCTGTTCATGGCGCTCACCGAGGGCTCGGGAATCGCGCTGACCGCGTGGATGTCGGCCGTGTTGGCGGCATCGGTGGCCGGAGCGTTGACCGGCTGGGTGTTGGGCGGCATGCGTTCCGCGCTCACGGTGGCTGTTTTCTCGGCGGTGGGGATGCTCATCGCGGTGATGGTCGCCGGAGCGCTGCGTGCAGTCGCACCGGCTGCGATCGATGTCGAGGGCGTGGCGCAGTTCACGTACTTCGCCCTGACGATGGGGCTGGTGTCGACGATCGTGGGCGCGGCCGCGGGTGCATCGGTGTGGTGGGTGAAGCACCGTCTGCCCATGGGCCACGGGATTCGTCCGGTAGGTACAGGGACTCCGAGCATGTAGGAGTGTACGTGCCGACACAGGTACGAACCGAGGGTCGGGCCGAGAAGGTCCGGCCCTCGGGCTTGGTGCGGCCAGGGTACTGCTGCATCGCGAGTACCGCGAATACCGACATCCCCAGCCGAGAAACAAGAAAAGACGAGGTCAAAGGCCTCATCTTCTAGCAACACCATACCACGATTCCGCCCCAAGAACGAGTCCTGTATTCGCTGCACAAACGGCGTATATACAGTCAGAGGCAGCGGCGGGTCTGCCTTCGACTGAGCGCTTGGAGCGGACGGGCCCGCTGGAAGCGCTCTGAAGCGCTTGGGGTGATGCGAGTGATCATGCCGTTTGGACAAGACGCCCAGCAGATGCAGCTTGCCGCGAAACGCGAACTCGACTCGATCAACAAGGTGATAAGGCGTCACGGCCTCACGTTGTCGGCCCAGGACGTTCAGGCGTTGGCAGTGGGCCGGACCGAGGCCTTGCGGGTCTCCGAGCGGGTCGAGTTCGGCGGCGGGGTGGCGAAGGACCTGGTGATAGCATTCGCCGGCTCCCCCCATCTGTCGCAGGCGACGTTCGTCGACACCGTACTTGAGCTGCAGGCGCTCTTCTACGAGGTGAAGAACGAGTCGCTCGAGCAGGTCGCCGATGACGAGCTGATCGCCAAGATGCGCTCGCTGTTCGATGACTTCGCGGACGGCAACCTAGACCTGCTTGAGGAGGCGCTTTTCGAAGGGCTGGCGCGCCACGTTCGCGATGAGCTTGTCCAGCCCGCTCGGCCTGGATTCCATGACCTCACAGCTGCCGATCGGGAGGCGATTGACGAGCCGTCCGCCGGTTACGAGGATGCCGCCGACCCTGAGGCGGACAACGCTGCCGCAAACGCCTGCACCCTCGCGCAGCAGCGTTTCGACGTCTCGAAGTGGGTCGATGACACGTACTCGGAAGGGTGGGAGGGTTCCAGCTGGCTCGACGAGTAGAGGAATCACACATGGCCCAAGACCACGGCTCCGTTTCTGCCCAGAAGCCGACAAGCGACCCCGCACTCGTGCCGGCGCCCGCAGGTGGCAGCTCGATCGCCACGCCCGAGGAGATCGCCGTCTTCCAGGAGCGATTCTCGCGTCTGCTTGAGCGCCGCACGGCGATCTACACGATGGGCGACAGTACGTCGGTCCCCACGCACGTTGCGCTCGACCTGCTGCGCAGCGTCTGCTTCGTGCTTGGCATCGACCCTGACCGACCGGAGATCCCGGAGCGGCTGCTCTCGGTCGACCTCGATGACGAGTTTCGTCGCAGACTCGCTGACATCGAGCGCAAGGTCGAACTGGCGGGAGAGTCGTGGCGCGAAGTGATCGCGACCATGCCCGCCATCCCAAACATCGCGCTGCAGGACACGCTGGCGAGCATTGGCAACTTCCCGCGGTTCTACGACTTCCGGTCAATCGCGCACGAGATCGCGGTCAGCATCGACTACCCGCTGTGCCATCCGGTGCCTGAGACTCTTGAGGGCGTGGACTACATCAACGAGTACCTGCGCCGGCTACTCATCGAAGCACGGTTCCTGCGGCACTTCGATCGCAGCGCAAGTGAGCGCGTGCTCGCGAGTGTCTCGCCGGACTTCGTGGAGCTGCTGGTGAACCTCTACGAGCCGGTCGCGACAATCGCCATTGGCCGAGCGCTGCTGGGCAAGCACCCGCAATCGCTGCGGATCACCGAGGAGGACCGCGCCGAGATCGCTCGCAGGATGGAGCCGCTGAGCGAGGTAGGTCGGGAGAGGGCGCTACGGGAGGCCGCGACAGGTGTGTGCAAGGCGCTTGGCATCGAAGACCCGGCCGCTGGGGAGTATCTGCGGAGCCTGGCGCCGGAGCTGTTGCCGAGGGTTGCGGTGGGACTGGCGCACGGCGAGCTCCGGGGTGTGTGGGTGGGTTAGGCAGAGCGCACGCTACGACAGCTGCAACCGCTGCGCGAATGCGTAGTCGATAGTCTCGCGGTCGCCGGTCTCTGCCCAGGCCGGCTCTCTGTGCGAGAACTCGGAGATCGCTGAAGCGGACCAGCCATCGAACATCCGCGCTACGTCGCCTAACGTCTGCAGTTCGTCTTCCGAGAACAGCGAGCGATCGAACGGACGATTCGCGACGAAGACCGTTCCGGAGCAATCACCAGCAGCACTGGGTCGTTCATCCATCGAGGCGTCGTCCACGAGCGAGGCCTGTAGCGTGTAGAAGTCCGCGGGAACGGGGCCGTACTGCATGTTCACGTAGCGCGCGCCAGATATCGCCACTCCGTACCGCTTGAGGTGAAGGAAGTCGGCGTAGAACAGCAACTTGTTCAGCTTCGTGCGCCATGTGTCCTTGTGCCCGGCGAAGAACACCGCCATCTCGCGGAGCTTCGCCACACCCGGCTTGGCTCCGTACCGCACGGCTTCTTCGTGCACCAGCAAACCCTCATGGTCTGCCGATAGTTGGCCAAGATGGGATTCCAGCTCTTCCAGTTGCCGAGGAGTAAGACGGTGCGCATTGCGCGTCAGCAACTGGCGCACGTGGGCCGGATCCTCAGCTAGGCGCAACGCTTGATCATGCGAGACCGACTGCAGTGATCCCGCCTCGTATCGCGCCACGGTCACCTCGCCCCAGCCTAGGAGTCGGGCGAACGCCTTCTGGCCAAGCCCGTACTTCGACCGGATCGCCTTGATCTGCTCGGGCTGCAAGAGGTCGTGACGAGCCCGGTACACGTTGTAGGCAGCGCGGTAGGTGACGTCGTCGAGCTCCGCCATCCCGATCTCCTCGCCGCACAGTTTGCACCGCGCCACCCGGGCGTCGACGGTGACTTCCTCGCCGCGGATCTCGAACGTGTCAGGCCGCTCGATGATGTCGTAGTCGGTAATCTGCATGCACTCCGGACAGAGTGTCTGTTTTTTCATAGTTCCTCATTCGAGTCACTTGTAGAGGTAGTCGAGCGTTCGCTCGGCAAAATGGAACGATAGTACGAAGGCGGTGGCACCGTCGTCGCATCCACACGCGGAAATCCTCACGTAGATTTCGTGACCTTCGTACGTCATCCCGAACTCGCCCACAGATTCCTCCGGGAATCGAGCGTTGTCGTTGGGTCTGATGGGCTTCAACGCATCGTCGGGCGTCAAGCTAGCAATCAGTCCAAACGCTTCAGATGGCGTGATTCCAAGTGCGGACAGGGTCTCCCGTTCTTTGTCGCGCCGTCTGTAGTTGACGCGGTTAGCGGCTAGAGCCTCACGATACAGGCGGAGCAGGAGGGCGATCTGGTGTCGAGACACGGTGGATCCTTTCGCACGGCGACTCTTCTTTCCATGACTGCCTCCCTGCTTCTGGGTCGCACATAAGCGCGACCAACTCCCTAACACAGTATCAAATGATACCGCTTTCCCAGCCGATGTCAACCCGCCCCATGCCCCCTCCTGCTATCCTGCTTCAAGCGGCATCCACATAGCCTGAGGGGGCACTTGGTGCGCGACCCAGTCGAGTCGTACTTCACTTCACTACGCGACATCTACGCGTCTGGCGCGGGCGTCGCCGAGACAAGCTACTACGGCCCGCTGGCTACGCTGCTCACGGACCTTGGCCACAAGCTCAAGCCCAAGGTCAGCGCCATCATCAACCTGCGCAACACCGGTGCCGGCATCCCGGACGGCGGGCTGTTCACCGCCACCCAGCTCAAAGGTTGGGACCCCAGCACAGACCCGCTCCACGGCCAGAAGCCCGCGCGCGGAGCGATCGAGGTCAAAGGCACCTCTGACGACGTCTTCGCGATCGCCGCTTCCGATCAGGTCGCGCGCTACGTGGACCACTACGACCTCGTGCTCGTCACCAACCTGCGTGACTTCGTGCTGGTGGGACGCGGCCCCGACGGCCAAGGCGTGCGTACCCTCGAGTCCTGCCAGCTCTCCGCGACCGAGGCCGCCTTCTGGGCGCGCATCCAGCAGCCACGCAAGTTCGCACAAGACGCCGGCGAGGGCCTCACGCAGTTCCTGCGCCGAGTCCTGCTGCACAACGCCGAGCTCTCCGATCCCAAAGACGTCGCCTGGTTCCTCGCGAGCTACGCACGCACTGCGCGGTTGCGCCTTGAGCAGCGCCACGAACTCGACGCGCTCGCGCAGCTCCGCAATCAGCTCGAAGAGTCGCTGGGCCTGAAGTTCGAAGGCGAGAAGGGCGACCACTTCTTCCGCTCCACCTTGGTACAGACGCTCTTCTACGGCATGTTCGCAAGCTGGGTGCTGTGGGCGCGCGACAAGGACCGCGCCGAAGTCATCCCGTGGGAGCGCCGCTTCCAGTGGGAGACCGCCAGCCAGACCCTGCACGTGCCCATGGTCGCCGAGCTCTTCTACCAGTTCTCCAACCCGCGTGGCCTGCGCGACTTACACATCGACGAGGTCCTCGAGTGGGCCGAGGAGATCTTGTGGCGCATCAACCGCACAAGCTTCTTCGAGAAGTTCCAAGAGGAACACGCGGTCCAGTACTTCTACGAGCCGTTCCTCGAGGCGTTCGACCCGCAGCTTCGCAAGGAGCTGGGCGTCTGGTACACGCCAGATGAGGTCGTGAAGTACATGGTGGCCCGCGTGGACTGGGCACTTCGCGAGGAGCTGGGCATCGCCGATGGCCTCGCAGACCCCAGCGTTGTGGTGCTCGACCCGTGCTGCGGCACCGGTGCCTACCTGGTTGAGGTGCTGCGCAAGATCGACGAGACGCTCACCGAGAAGGGCGCCGATGCGCTCACCCGCCAAGACGTGAAGCGCGCCGCGATGGAGCGCATCATAGGATTCGAGATCATGCCCGCGCCGTTCGTGGTCGCGCACCTGCAGATGGGGATCCTACTCGCCGAGCTAGGTGTACCCCTCAAGGACGCCGATGAACGCGCCGCGATCTACCTCACCAACGCGCTCACCGGCTGGGGTGACGGCAGTGCCGAGCCACCCAAGGACAAGCGCGTCCACCCCGACCAGATGCACTCGACGCTGCTGTTCCCCGAGTTCGCGCACGAACGCGACGCAGCTGACCGCGTGAAGCGCGAGGAGAAGATCCTCGTGGTGATTGGCAACCCGCCGTACAACTCGTACGCCGGCATGGCGATAGGCGAGGAGCGGGGGCTGAGCGAGGCGTACCGAACGACGAAGCTCGCACCCAAACCGCAGGGCCAGGGACTCAACGACCTATATGTCCGGTTCTTCCGGATGGCAGAACGCCAGATCACCGAGCGCACCGGGCGTGGAGTCGTGTGTCTGATCTCGAACAACGGCTGGATCGACGGCCTCTCAACAACAGGCATGCGCGAGCGGTTTCTCGAGGCCTTCGATCGCATCTGGATTGATAACCTCAACGGCGACAAGTACCGCACTGGCAAGCTCACCGCCGAGGGCAAGCCCGACCCTAGCGTCTTCTCCACCGAGAAGAACCGCGAGGGTATTCAAGTTGGGACCGGCATCGCGCTGCTGGTGCGAGGCGCGAAGCGCGCCGCTGAAGTTGCCTACGCCGACTGGTGGGGCGTGGGCAAGCGTACCGAGCTGGGCGAGACGGCGGCGGGGAAGCCCCGCGCGTACGAGAAGCATGAGCCGGTGTTGGCGTTGGGGCTGTCGTTCCGCCCCGTATCTGTCGCGTCCGGCTACCTCGAGTGGCCCAAGTTGCCTGAGCTGTTTCCAGTGTCCTTTCCGGGCGTCAAGACAAGCCGAGATGACTTCGTCGTTGACATCGACCGGGATCGCCTCGAGGAGCGAATGCGTGATTACCTCAACCCCACGAATCGCATGGAGGAACTGGCCGACACACTGGGCAGTGCCGGCGTTGCCACTTCGGCCTTCAATCCTGCTGCGGTCCGCGACGAGTGCATCAGACTCGGCTTCGACGTGGCGAACGTCGTGCCGTACATCTACCGCCCTCTCGATGCCCGGTGGCTGTATTGGGAGACTCGCTCACGTCTTCTTGACAGGCCGAGAGCGGAATACAGGAAGCATGTGAGGGCAGGCAACAGCTGGCTTGCTGCAGCCCAGAGCGTCCGGAAACAGTTCGACACCCCGATAGCTTCACATGCAGTATGTTCCCTTCACGTGATTGAGCGCGGCGCGAACATGTTCCCAGCGTTCCTCGATACCGACGAATCCAGCCTCCTCCCCCTCGGCGACAACCCGAACCTCTCCAGTGCCGCACGCGCCTTTGCGGCCAGTTTGGGGACCAATGCGCCGGAGCTCCAGCAGCATGCCCACGCGCTGCTCGCGTCCCCCCAGTATGCCGTCGAGAATGCCCGGGCGCTTCTGCGCGACTGGCCTCGTATTCCGTTGCCCGCCGTGGCTGGCGTGCTCGCGGATTCGGCGGCGCTTGGCTGTCGTGTTGCGGCCGCGCTCGACCCGCTGTCGCCA
>CAYXQU010000001.1:0-5343 GCA_964467305.1 uncultured Eubacteriales bacterium | reverse complement strand
TCGGTGGAATGCCGTTGGGCACGCTGTCCTCCGCCACTACGACATCGCTGAATCCGGACACGGATCTCGCCGTCACTGCCCGCTGGGGCATCGCGGGCAAGGGCGGCATCACCATGCCGTCAACCGGCCGCCTCACCGAGCGCCCGTACACCGACGACGAGCGAGCCGCAATCGCGGAGGCCGCCGAGCCTCTCGGCATGTCGGGCGAGGAGGCGATCGGGCTTCTCGGCGAGACGTGTTTCGATGTGTGGCTCAACGACGTCGCGTACTGGCGGTGCGTGCCGCGGAACGTGTGGCGCTACACCATCGGCGGCTATCAGGTCATCAAGAAGTGGCTGAGCTATCGGGAGCGGGCGCTGCTCGGGCGCGATCTGAAGCCCGAGGAGGCGCGCTACGTCACCGAGATGGTGCGCCGCATCGCCGCGCTCGTGCTCATGGGGCCGGAGCTCGACGCGAACTACGAGCGCGTGAAGGCGGACGTGTGGGAGTGGGGAGCGTAATCGCGACGCATTTGCCCGCCACAAATCGCGCCCTTCGCCACCTGGGTCCCTGAGCTGCTCGCTCATGAGTCCGCCCGTAGGGACACCCCGCAGAGGCGTCTGGGAGGAACTGAGCTTGGACAGCGGTGCGCATCCGACCCCATCATGATGCGCAACCCCGGGAGACCAGCCGCGGTCACGATTGCGCCCCTCGCCTTGCTCGGCGCTGTCCGCCGCCTATCGCTTGGCAGTTGAGCCGGCGGCCCCCGAAATCTCCGCTCTGACGTGACGCGACTTGTGCAGAATGAACGTCAAGATGGTCGGGAACCTGCCTCCCTCTCGGCGCTGCCGAAAGCCCCATTGGTGGCATCACAGAGCATTTTTGACGGGCGTATGCCTTTTGCGTAACCTCCAGATATTGTAACCGCGCCTGGGGGAGGACTCCGTGGTTCGATTGATTGTTGCGCGCTTCCATCAGCTGAGGTGCCAGAGTCTTCGGGTTCAACCAAGCCACGCCGCGACTCTGTTGCGGCCTAGAGTTCGCGCGGTCAGCATCTTGAAACGGTGGACATCCCTGGCCCTGACGCTTGCGCTGCTAAGCGGTTCAACTGGTGTTGCCGCTGCATCAGTTGGCCTACGGACAGCCGGTGCTCCTGCCGCCAGTTCGGTCGCTGCCAGCGCCACCGATGGATTCAAGACCGTAGAGACATCTGAGGGCGGCGTCCTTGCCCTCCGTGATGATGGGACCTTGTGGGCCTGGGGCATCAACACCGAGGGCCGACTGGGTCTCGGTGACTCGATCGCCCGCTCCACACCAACGAGAGTCGGGAACTGGAGCGACTGGGTTTCGGTGGACCTCGGGGCGAATCACTCACTTGGCGTGCGTGCTGATGGCACATTGTGGGCTTGGGGTAGCGGTGGCTACGGATCTCTAGGTACGGGGACGATTCAATCGTCATACACGCCAATCAGGGTGGGTTATGGGACTTCTTGGGAGTCGGTTGCCGTTGGCGTGGATCAATCGTTCGCGTTGCGCGCGGATGGAACATTGTGGGCATGGGGGCGCGGCACACGCCTTGGGTTCGGTGATGACATAACGCGAACCATTCCTGAGAGGTTGACTCTAGAATCCGGTTGGACCCGAGTATGGTCAACGGACAAACCCTCCACTTCCACTGGAGCCGGGACCTCCTCAACCTTCGCAATCAAGTCCGACGGAACGCTGTGGGCCTGGGGTGAGGGCGAAAACGGTCGACTCGGCGTTGGGGGCAGCACGGATATTGCGGTGCCTACCCGAGTCGGGAGCGGCACCGACTGGCTTGGCGCTGAGATATCCACGTCGAGAGGGCATTCGGTAGCCGTCAAGTCTGACGGGACGCTGTGGTCGTGGGGTCTCAACTCGTATGGTCAAATGGGCGTTAATGATACGACCTCCCGAACGTCGCCGACTCAAGTTGGCGTAGACGCCGACTGGAGCACTGCATCCGCAGGGATGTCCCACTCCGTCGCTGTCAAGTCCGACGGGACGCTCTGGGCGTGGGGCAGAAACGATGTGGGGCAACTTGGCATGGGGATGGCGGACAGCACGGTGCGGGCAAGACCATTCCTAGTGGGACACGAGACCAACTGGGTTGACGTTTGGACGGTTCACTATTGGGAGTACTACCCAGCAAGCGGCTGGTCGAATGGTGGTTATCGGGAGCGAAGCTCCAGCTTCGGATCCTGTGGTGACGGTACCTTCTGGGCATGGGGCTCTAATCAGCAGAGTCAGCTTGGGCTCGGCGACATCACTTCTCGATATGTGCCCGCGCAGCTGTTCGGCTTTGGTGCAGGCGGGCCGTCATGCCCCGTGGAGCCACCGGTCGTGCCTGCGACCGCACAAGAAAGGCCGGTGGTTGTCTGCGTTGTGGGTTTGGACGATAGGGCCAGCGACAACGTAACAGAGAAGGGCTTCGGGCCGCTGCGGTCCGAGCTCGAGAAGATGGGCTACCACGTAGTGATTGCTCCCGCTGCTCCGGGTGCGACATCGGCCACCACCATCAATTCGTCCGAGTCATTCATGGGCGGTGGTCCGTATACCGCTGCTCGACTAGACGGCTACCTCGCAACAGTCACTCGTGGGGGGAAGTCGATCAAGGGCAGGAAGATCATCCTTGTCGGGCACTCCATGGGCGGGCTTATAGCTCGCTCCTACGCAGCTTCTTGGGCAACGAGAACCAGTGGGTGCGAGCCGGTAGGAATCATTCAGCTTGGCACACCGAATGACGGATCCCCCATCGCCGTGCTGAAGTCCATCACCAGTCTGTGGGGCGAAGAGTACAACAATGCTCAACGTGCTCTGAGGCCCGGGCTGGGCGGCTTCAACGATCTGGCACAGAATGCCGATGGCGTGCCGGTGTATCAAGTGGCGGGAGAGTACTTCCAGAGGGGCGCAACACAGCATCCAGACTGGTGGGGCAGTAACCGATGGTTGCTGGCTGGCGCAATCAACCTTGCGTTCGTTAATCGCGACAACGATGGGGCTGTGTCTGCCGACAGTGTGTTCTCAGCTCCGTACTATGGCGTGGCTGATCAGGAGCGGACTCTCGCGATTCACACGTGGGGTTCTATGCTGAAGCCCTTCAGGGATCATGCGCCGAACATAGTCCCTCAAGTGGTGGCCCCGCGTTCGCCGTCAAGCATGGCGGTCACAATCGAGCGCGCGATCACTGACTACGTCAAAGGCGCGGTGTTGTCGCTCACCATGTACGCCGCGTCTGATGCCGGGGAATCCGCCAGTACCCGTGTGGATCAGAAGGCCATCAGTGCGGGGCTGAAGCGCCTGTCAGCTGGCGGGGCGGCGTTGCCGGCTGTCAGCGATGTGCCACGTTCGGCGGCGAGCCTGATTGAGCACTTCTCGTTGCCTTCCGGTGCCACGGTTCCCGTGTCGGTTGTTGTTGAGGGCACCGCACTAAGCGTGTCAGCCGATTCCTCCAATGCGGGTCTCCATGCGTCGCTTGAGCATGAGGATGGGACTCCCGTGAATGCTTCGGTGGTCACCGGCACGGACGAGAACGGCGGGGTCGGCCTGGTTCTCTCAGCCAGCGCGTTGGAGCCTGGTACCTATCGCATCGGACTGACCAACACGACCGCATCCACTGCGCAGGTGGGGGTTACAGCCACTGATGGAAGACCGGGTGCAGACGCTCAGATCGCCTTGGCCGTTGCCCTGCCGGACGGAGTCAAGTCCGGTGAGACGTTCAACGCTGAGGCCGCTGTGTATGAAGGATCGGCGGTTCTCAAGGGTGGATCGGTCGAGGCCCAGGTGGACGACGAACCAGCGGCTATTCTCAATGATGAGGGCGTCGCTCCGGACCGCGTTGCGAATGACGGGGTGTTTACGGGCAGCATCACAGCTCCCAATTCCAGCGCTGGGGCATCCGTGAAGGTGGTTGCGACCGGCGACAGCGTTGCCGGGAAGAACTACCGTCGCGTAGCCGTGAGCACGGTCGACGTGATTGAGCCACGTGCGGTCATGACCGGGGTGTTCGATGTCCGGCGAGTCACAGATGCGAGTGGCAAGGTCAGCCATATCGCCGTCGACGTCCCGCTTGACGTGGCCGAGGCAGCGACACTCTCCGTTCACGCGGATCTCTTTGCTGCCGATGGCGATGCACTGCTCGCTCAAGGATCAAGCACGGTCTCAGTCGCAAGTGCGGGGGCGGCGTCCGCGACGGTTCAGATTCCGGTTCAGTCGTTTGTCGGCAGACTGGATTCGAGTGGGGATTTCATACTTGGCCGTGTGACTCTCGTTGACACCACCGATGGCTCTTCGAGTCTCCTGCAAGTCAAGACTCCCAATATCGTGCAGCAACTGAAGTATGAAGATGCCCGTCACATAGCCACCGTCGCACACGTTCGGGGCGGCAGCCCCAGTTCGTCAAACGTCACGATTCTTGAGGGCCGCACCACTGCAACCACGGAGCCCATCTATGGAGTCCAGGTTTCGCTTGACGGCGTCAACTGGGTCGCTGTACCTGAGCCCGCTTCTGGGTGGGGGGGCCAGCAAGTTGATTGGGAGTGCGCCCTGAGCTTAGCCGATGGGTCCTATGCTGCGAGGGTACGCGCGCTCGGCACTGCCGGTGTGATCACAGGAACTGAGCAGACAGTACTGTTCGACGTTGAAGTTGACGTGATTCCGCCCGCGGGCACGATGAGTATCGAGAACGGGGCTTTGTTCGTCCCTCCAACGTTCGCGATACAGTCGGATGTTACCGGTGCGACTGAAATGCGCATCAGGTCGTCCAACGACGGCATCGCTTGGGGCAGCTGGAGCGACTGGTCGGCGTTCAGTCCGTCAATTGATGTCAGTGTCGCGAGCACGAGCCAGCGGTGGTGGTACCAGCTCGAGTACCGTGACGAAGCGGCAAATGTCCATTCGCTGACCGACGATGTCATGGTCGATGCCACGGCTCCAGTAACGGTGTCAGACGCCAAGTCGGTCTACAACGCGGCTGCTTCAATCAAGTTGACCGCGAGCGATGGCTTGCTCTCCGGAGTGAAGAAGACGGAGTGGAGACTCAACGGCGGCACTTGGAATAGCGGTACGACAGTTAGCACGTCCGCACGTGGCGTTCACCGGCTTGAGTTCCGTTCGACGGATATGGTCGGCAACATCGAGACTACGAAGAGCTCCACTTTCGAAGTGCGTCATTCGACCGCACTCGCATTGACGAGCACTTCTGTGTCGTCGCTCGGATACGGTTCCAGCTTCGCCATCAAGGGCGCCCTCTCCAGCGGTGGCCAGGGAGTCTCCGGTCAACGAGTCGTCCTGCAGTCGGCGAAACCAGGCACAGCGTTCGCCGACACGGGGATGGTTGCGACC